>JAAYUB010000175.1 GCA_012517875.1 Acidobacteriota bacterium
AACATGCACCGCAGGCGATGGTGATGAAGAGGACAGGAAATAGATTGCCGATCTGGGGACTGGACCAACCGAGGTGGGCCGGCCAGGCGGACGGCAATCCACCGAAGAGCATCCCCATGACCCCGGCGGCCACCGAAGCATACAACAGGTAGGACGACAGGTAATCCCGCGGCTGGAGCAGAATCCAGACCGGCGTGGTGGATGCGATGAAGCAGTACACCAGCAGGACGACGCCCCAAAATGCGGTGGGGTCCATACCGATCGAATGGGCCAGACGGCTGGCTTCCAATGGGAGTTTGTGGCCGACCCATATCCCGGCGAAAACCGCAGGGACGAAGATCAGGGATGCCAGCCAGATCCGGAGTTTTAAACGATACAGGCACAGACCAAAACCGATAGCCAACAGGATGTACAGCGCCGAGGCCGACGCGACGGGGCCACTCTCCACAAAGGTGGCCGCGGTCAGGTCGGCGAACACAACCAGCACGTACACCAGGCACAACCAGATGAAGATCAGCATGAGCCGATAGGCCAGGGGCGACATGTACTCCCGGGCGATCTCCGCCACGGAGCGGGCCTTGTGTCGCACCGAGGCCATGAGCGCAGAAAAATCATGGACTCCGCCGATGAAGATGGAGCCGATCACCACCCACAAGAGGGCCGGCAGCCATCCGAAGGCGATCGCGGCGATGATGGGTCCCACGATGGGGCCGGCGCCGGCGATCGATGAAAAATGATGTCCCAGCAGAACCGGGCTGGGTGCCGGCACGCGATCCACGCCATCGGAGTCGGTGTGAGCGGGAGTGGGGCGCCGGTCATCCACGTCGAAACGGCGCTCCAGCCAGCGTCCGTAAAAACGGTAAGCCAGACCGAACAGCAACAGGCTGCCCAGAAAAATCAGCGGTAGCATGATCACTCCTGTAGGATGCAGTCAAGCAGCGCCGGCTGAGTAACCGACATAACGGTGCAGTGTAGCACGGTGATCAAGCGGGAGTGTGCGGTGGATCACATCGGATCAATACACCCGGAATTCAATGAAGATCGGGTAGTATTCGCCGTCGGACCCCAGGGCAATTTTATAAGTGCCACGGCCACCAACGCAGCGGATGCTCGCCCGGAACATGTCGTCCCGCCACTTGGGACGCAGGAACGATTTACCCATGTAGTACGATCCGTCGCCCTGGACGATCTTAGCGTTCGCGTCCGGGTACACGACGATCACCCGGAGTTTGTCCTTGGGCAGGTTGCCCATGGATTTGAATTCAAGTTCCACCCGCTGGCCGTAGCGGACGTCGGTCTTGACGGGAGACACGAGCTTGCCGAGGGGGAAGGCGAAATTCTGAGTGCCGAAATACTTGGTGGCGGCGGCATGGGCGATCCCGACACCGATATGGGTGAAATCGGAACTGAGGATGTTCGCCCGGTGGCCGGGTGAATTCATCCAGGACTCCATGAGGTTAAACGCGATTTCGGACTCGGTGGTGCCGAATCCGGTGGCGATATTCTCGGCAAAGCGGACGGCCAGGAGTTCCGGATAATACTTCAGGCGTCGCTGGTCGGGAGAGTGCGCCTCATGATCGGTGTGGGAAAAGAACCGAAAATCCCGCATATTGCCGGAGTGCCGCCGGGCCAGGTCGGCCAGCCCGTCGTCGTAGCGGTAGGAGTCGAGACCGCGCTCCGCTCGCGCCCAATTCACCAATCGAAAAACTTCCAGCTCGATCCGGGCAACGTCCAGATGAAGCATCATGTTGGGCGGGCGGCTGCCCAGGAGTGCGGGTACCGCGAAGAGGAGGACGCTGACGATCTGGATGATGCTCCGTGGTTTCATGGTGACTGGTGATCCTTATACTTCCCGAACTGGAGCTATGTTTCCCGTCTGCTGTCCAAAACCTTGCCAACCCGGCTGCGATTCAGGGCAGCTCGCGCTGGCCGGTGCGCGTCAGTCGGTCCTGCGCGATATCATACCGGTAGCTGAACTCGGTCCCGCAACAGGATCCGCTGAAGGAAAAAACGGCCGGACCTTCCCAGCCGATAAACCGGTGGATCCTGGACGGATCACCGGCACGGAGAGGGCGATCGTAGGCGCCCATGTCCCGCCACGGTTTTCGCCAATCGATCCAGAGATGCCCGCTGCTGTGTACCCAGTCGGCGGCGCGGAAGATCTTGAATCCGTCCCATTGACTGGTCAGAATGACCGCGTATCGGCCATCGGGTGACCACACCTGGAAAAACCAGCTGCCCAGCATGGTTTCATCCGTGGGTATCCGATCAAACTCGCCGGTGACCGTATGCAGGATATAGACTGAACTTGTGGCCACCGGCTGGGGCGGCACCAACAGGAGGCTGTCAGGCGGTTCATCGGTCGTGAACACCGCCGCCAGCGGATAGATCGGATTGGCGATGACAGCCATCACCGTCTCCATGAAGCGGACGGTGAAAGTGGTGCCGTCTGCATGCCGGATCTGCAGCTCCGAGGCTCCCATCTTGCGCACGTCCAGCGGCGCTGTGGCCTCAGCCGGCGGACCCGCTGGCGGCCAGGTCAGCGACAGGCCACCAGCCAAGATGAGGGCGACGATTTGGAACAGCATCCACACTTTCATGACACCGGCACCTGGTTCCATTCTATCCCGATACTCACTAGGATGCGGGGGGGGGAGTTCAGACTGATCAGATGCGGAGATGCGGCTTGGCGTTTGCTTCTTCCGATAGTGGGCGACGAGCGGATGGATACAGACGATGGCAAACCCGAGTGCGGCGAGCAGGCTCACCCACGCCGCGGCGAGGCGCAGCGGTGTGGCACCGAAGCGGATTTCCAGGGTATGACGTCCGGCGGGGACGGCAACGAGGAGTTTTCCCGTACCTGATTCCGCGGTCACCGGGAGCGTCAAACCCTGTTCGTTGCGGGCGGACCAGCCGGAATAGTACCAGGTGCGCAGCGCGATGGCGCCGGATGTCGCCGCCTGGATGTCGATGCGCCGACGCTCGGATTCCCAGGCGATGACTTTCCCGCTGATCTGTCCACGAGCCACGGTCACCAGGGCGTCGTCTGCGCGCTGCGGTGTGAGCTCGGAACCCCGGGGTGGATAATCGGCCGGCAGCCGCCGGAATGCAACAATCTGCTTGAGAATGAGGTGGGGGGGGGCAAACCCGTTCATCTGGATGCAAGATAGGCTGAGCATGCCCATCAGCAGGGTCAGAACCAGACAGAAGCCGGCAAAGGCATACCGCACCCACCCGAAGCGGTTCTTGGACCGCCACACCACGGCCAATGCCAGCGCGGTGATGGCGCTGCCGGACACGGCGAGATGGTCCAGCAGCCGCCAGGGGAGTTGGAGAGTCGCCAAGGCGGGAATTCCCTCCCACAACCACCGCGAGGCGGGCGAGGCCAGGAACACCGCCTCGACGGTGATCATCGAAACGAGCTGGAGAAGGCCGTTGAACACCCCTTGCCCGGATTTGGAAGAGCCTCGATTCATCACCAGAATCAGCCCCATCCCCACGACAGCCAGAGCCAGGGGAAACAGCGCCATGCGTTGGAACAGGTGCTGGAGCGCGGGATCCTCCCACGCGCCGGGTGTCATGAATATAAAGTTGCCCGCATAGACGTTCTGGCCGGCTTGTGGCAGCGTCACGAGGTGTCGCTCAGCCAGGGCGGGCATCAGATAAACGGCTGAGATTGACATCGCCACCGCGGCACCGGCGGTCACTCGGATCAGAGTGTCCAGACGGCGGCTTCTCCCGGTTTCGAATACCAGCCAGACGGACACCAGCGCCAACGCCAGCACGGTGAACGGCAAGTTCAGGAGCAGCATGGCCGCCACGGAAATCGCCCAGCCGCGGACAGGCCGGCTCAGCCAGCCATCGCTGCGAGGTTGGCTCGCAATGCGCCGAAGTGAATCCAGGGCCCAGGGAAACACGCAACCGGCTGCGTAGGCGGGGAACAGCCCGGCGGCGTGGAGTTCGAAAACACGGAATGGCGCCACCAGGGTGAGTGCGACGCCGGCCGCCGCCCACGGTCCGGCCGGCTCCGACAGCAGCCGATACACTCCGGCAAACCCGATGATCGTCAGGAGTGCCAGGACCAGGTAAAAGCCGACCAGAATGTTGCCGCCGCACAACCATGAGGCAAGGCCGGCACAATAAAACAACCCGGGCGGGTAGAAGATCATGGTGGGGGCGCCGAAGCCCTCGTTGAAATCGGCCAGCCATCGTGGATACACGTTCCCCTCAGCCAGACTCGCCCGAAATTGATCGGCCATGGCCAGGTGGATATGCAGGTCGTGGGATAACGGAATGCCCTGCAGGAGGGGCGCCATCAGCAGAATCGCCGCCATCAGGGGCAAAGTGATATTCCATCTGATTGGCGATGTGAAAATCCGGAACATGTTAGCCACGGATCGCATGGTACACCAGGAACCCATGCGCCTCCAAGACCCGGTCGACGGCGCAGTGGACGCGGTGGAGTCTGCGGTCCAAGTGCTTTTCTTTCAATCGCACCGCATGTACTATTATAACCCGCAGGTTGTGACGGGGTTGGCATTCACATGGTGCCTGGCGGCCTGGGGCTTCGCATCGGTTCGCATTTCAAATGAACCGGGGAGATGCGTTCCGGACATGATGCCGGGATCGCTGCCAAAAGAGTGATGAACAATCAACAGCGCGCCTACATGTTCGCCGCTGCCACCGTCCTGATGTGGTCCACGGTGGCGACCGTTTTCAAGCTGACCTTGCGCAGTCTCGGGGTTTACCCCATGCTCCTCGGGGCCGCCCTCACATCCACGGGTTTCCTTCTGGCCGCCATGGCGTTTAAGGGACGCCTGGGCGAGCTGCGCCGGATCTCGAAGCGGGATTGGCTGCGCGCCGCTACCCTTGGCTTCCTGAATCCGTTCCTTTATTACGCGGTGGTGCTCAAAGCCTACGAACTGCTCCCTGCCCAGGAAGCCCAGCCGCTCAACCAGACCTGGACCATCACCATCGTCATTCTATCTGTACCGCTGTTGGGACAGCGCCTGCGCTGGTCCAGTCTTGGAGCGATTCTGGTCAGTTACCTGGGCGTCACGATCATCGCCACTCATGGAGAGTGGCGCCTGGTGCGGGTGTCTGAACCGTTCGGGGTCTTTCTGGCTCTGGCCAGCACCTTGGTCTGGGCCCTGTACTGGATCTACAATCTGAGGGATTCACGTGACGAGCTCATCAAGCTTGCCGCGAATTTCATCTGCGGCACCGGATACTGCCTGGCGGCCGTACTGCTGTTTCCCCAACCCTGGAATGGATCGTGGACCGGGTGGGCCGGCGCTATTTACCTGGGTCTGTTTGAGATGGGAGTGGCCTTCGTGTGCTGGATGAAGGCGCTGCAGTTGTCGGAAAACACGGCCCGCGTATCCAATCTGGTTCTCTTGTGCCCGTTCATCTCCCTGGTTCTGATTCACTATGTGGTGGGCGAACCCATTCTCGGATCCACCGTGGTGGGATTGGTATTCATCATGGCTGGTGTCTTGTGGCAGCGCAGCTTGGCCTCCGCCTTACCGGCGTGACATCTCCGCCATGAAATAACCCTTGAGACTCGTGCAGGAGTAAAAGTAGTAAATCAAATCTCCGGTTAAACAACTGGCCGTCCGATCTCGTTTAATTAGGGTAGACATTTTGCGGGAGGTTGGCCATGTACCGATGGGCACGTTGCATCATGCTGGGACTGGCGGTTTGCGTCGGGTGGGCGGCGGCCGGGGAACTGACCGCACCGAAACGCCTGACTTTTGTCATCCAGCAGGATGCGGATCCCGCCATGACCTCGTTAAATTTCAATAAGGGGTTCGCCGCACTACTCAAGCGGCTGCCTCCGGATTGCCAGGTGAGCATCTTCGGGTTTTTCGGTAACACGGTATACCCCGTGCGGCATGGAAAGGCCGGGGAACTGGACTGGCCTTCGAAGGGGCTGGAGTTCCTGGCCGCCAACCAGAATGCGGTGCCGTTCAAAGATCTGCTGGCTATACTCGCGCATTGGCGGATCCAGGATCAGCCGGTCTTTTTCATCAGCAATTGCCGCTGCCTGGCCATGTTCCAGAGCATGCAGCTCGAAGGCACCAATGTGGATAAACACGTGAACATCAAACCGTCCGTTGTCTCGGCGGTGGAGAAGCCGGTGATCATGGACCAACAGGATTTCGATCCCAAGCGGTACGAACCGCTGGCCAAATTAAACAGATACCTGAAGGAAAACAAGATCCGATTGTATGGTTTTTACGTGCGGAAAAACACAGAAAAGGATCTCTTCGCCGAAGACGACCGAACTGGTTCCTCGTTTTTCACCGGTGACATGCGCTACTTCCAAAACCGCCAAATCAACCGGGACCTGATGCTGGACAGTCTAGGCCTCACCGCCCTACACTGGCTTACCATCGAATCGGGCGGAGCTCTGTTCTACGATTTCCCTTCATTTAACGGTGTATTCCAGTCACTGGATCAGAAATAATCTCAACTACCCAAGTGGGGAAAAGCAGGGTCATCAGTCTGGGGCTGAACCATATTCTTGTTTGTCCGGACAGTCGTCTGTTCCCCAAAAGTAATCAGGCACTCCGGTATGGAGTGCCTGATCGAAGCCATAGACAAGATTGGATTTCGGTTAAACACTACTTCAGAGGTTCCGCCGGAGGCGCAGCCGGTTTAGCATCGTCGTGCGCGCACCGGCCAGCGCTAGTCCTGCAGCAGGCGGATTTGGCGGTAGCACGCATGGCATCGACCGTCTTGCCGCACGCCGCCTTGTCATGGGCGCATTTGGCGTTGGCCGTCATACCGCAGGCGGCTTTGGCATGTTCGCATTTGCCGTCGCCACTCTTACACTTCTCACACATGCAGTCGGCGCAATTGCAGGGGTTGCACTTGCACTCCACACACTTGCACTTGTCGCATTTGCAATCCGTGCATTTGCAATCGGGACATTCGCACTTGGCATCGGTCTTGACGACAGCGCTCGAGGGATTCACAACCGATGTGGCCGTCTCCTGGGCCAGCAGGCCTCCAGTCAGCCATGCGGCCACAGCGATGGTCAGACCGAGCACGATAAGTTTCTTGCGCATTGAAATATCCTCCTATTGATTTGAAATGAGCTGATGTTCTCTGAATCTAAATCTACTGGTATCGAGTTGCAGACATCTTACCTTAAGCATGCACGATGCCAAACACAACGAAACGACCAGTTCGCCAGGAAACATTAAAAGAACAAATAAAAACAATGACATACGAGAATCATCATCGATTTGCGTTTGCGAAAGTTCAATGAAATGTGTAGAATATTGTTCAAGTTGAGCAATAATATTCAGAATCAGTTTGCTATCGTGATAGGCACGATCGTCTCAATTTGAGGTGGCCAAATGTCAGGCAAAGCAATCCGAATGATCATCGTGCTGGGCGTCCTGGCCACGACCGTTTCGATCCATTATCTGCTGCCGCATGCTGGCTTTTTTCATGCCATGCACCTGATTCACCGGCGGCTGTGCTACATTCCCGTGATTCTCGGCGCTCTCTGGTTCGGCCTGTGGGGTGGGGTGTTGACCGCGGCGGCCATTTCACTGGCTGTTCTCCCGCTGGTCTTCGGCATGCAATGCTCGCTCTGGGAAAACCCGGAAGTCGTTGAAATCGTGTTTTATTTCGGCATCGGCACGCTGATGGGATTCATCGTTTCCCAAGGGGAGCGGCAGCGCCGACACAAGGAAGCGCTCGAAAAGGAACTGGTGACAGCGGAGCGTCTCGCCACCGCCGGTCGCACGGCGGCCGGAATAGCCCATGAGGTGCGGACTCCGCTCGGCTCGATTCAAGGCGCTGCGGAAATTCTGGCGGAGGATTATCCGGACGATCATCCCCGGCGACCGTTCTTCGACATCCTCAACCGTGAGATCCGTCGTCTGGCTCGCGTGATGGAGGACTTCCTGGACCTTCACCGTCCGCTCAACCTGGCGCCACTTTCCTCAGATCTCACGGAGGTGGTTCGCGAGACCATAGGCGTGCTAGCGGCACAAGCCAATGAGCGGAACGTCCGGCTGGAATATAAGGCCCCGGAACAGCTGAAAGCGCGGTTCGATCCGGACCGCCTCCGCCAGGCGCTGGTCAACCTGGTGCAGAACGCGGTCCAGACGTCTCCGGCAAACGGTCGGGTCTGCGTGGAAGTGAGCCAACAAACTGACGGAATCCGGTTCGTGATCGAGGATGAGGGGGCTGGCATTCCTCCGGAAAACTTGGAGCGAATCTTTGAGCCGTTCTTCTCGCGCCGTCCGGACGGTACCGGACTCGGCCTGACGCTGGCTCGCCAAATCGCCGAATCGCACGGCGGCTCGCTCACGGCGGAGAACCGTCCAGGGCAGGGGGCCCGTTTCATCCTGATGCTGCCAGCCGAGCGGCAACTGTCGGAACAGCCGGGAGGGGGTTCAGCATGAGACGTGTACTTCTGGTTGAAGACGATGCCAGCCTTCGGAGCGTGATGTCCTATCACCTGCGGAAGGCGGGCTATGAGGTGACGGAGGCCCCTGACGGAGAGCGCGCGTTGAACGCAGCCGCCGAGCGGGCTTTCGACCTCATCCTGACCGACATTCGGATGCCTCAGATGGACGGTCTGGACCTGCTTCGGCAGCTTCGGACTCGCGATTTGGACGTGCCCGTCGTGATGCTGACGGCTTTCGGAACCATCCACGATGCGGTTGAAGCCATGCGCTCGGGTGCGTGTGACTACCTGACCAAACCTGTGGAAAAAGACCAGCTGCTTCATGCCGTGGATCGAGCCCTACGGCTGGGAGACCTGGAACGGGAGAATCGCCGTTTGCGGGAGGAGTTGGCCGGGCAGAAACCCTTGGAAGCGATCATGGGAACCAGCCCGGCGCTGCAGGAAGTGATGACCCTCCTGCGGCGGGTCGGGCCCGCGGATGTCACGGCCCTGATCACAGGAGAAAGCGGGACGGGCAAGGAACTCGCCGCACGCGCGCTGCATGCGTTGTCGCCCCGGGCCCACGCCCCCTTCGTTGCGCTCAACTGCGCCGCCGTGCCGACGGATCTTCTGGAAAGCGAGCTGTTCGGTTATCGGAAGGGAGCCTTCACCGGGGCTTCGACGGATCACCAGGGGAAATTCCAGCAGGCTGATGCGGGAACGCTTTTCCTTGACGAGATCAGCGACATGGACATCCGGCTGCAGGCCAAGATCCTGCGCGTGATTCAGGAGCGCGTGATCGACCCGTTGGGAGGCACCAGGCCGTCGCCGGTCGATGTACGCCTCATCGCCGCCACGAATCGTGACCTCCAGACGATGGTGGCGCAGGGAAAGTTCCGCGAGGACCTGTATTACCGGCTCAACGTCATCCGCATCCACCTGCCGCCCCTCAGGGAACGGGGCGAGGACGCTCTGCTTCTCCTGGCGCATTATTATCGACATTTCGGGGGCGGCGAACTGACCCTGCATCCGGACGCGCGTCAGGTGCTGCGGACATACGGCTGGCCTGGCAATGTCCGCGAAGTGGTCAACCTGGGTCAGCGTCTGGCAGTACTGCACCCGCATCAAGAGGTGCGACTGATCATGCTGCCTGACGAAATGGTCAGGGACGCAGCTGCCTCGCCGCCCGTCGAGTCCGAGGCCGGTCGAGGTTTGTGGGCCATGGAACGGGATGCCGTCTGCCAGGCGTTGGTGAGCCACCATTGGAACCAAGCGGCGGCCGCCCGTGCCCTGGGAATCCCTCGGCACATCCTGATCTACCGCATGAAGAAGTACAACATCACACGACCGTGATCTGGATCAAAACGGTTATTTTCTGTTTGGAGCCGGAGTGTCCGGCGCGTGTTTGTCGGGAATCGGCGCGGGCTCCGGTTCCTGATGCTTGTCCCGGATCATCTGGATGTACTTGTCGGGATCGTCTTTCATTTTTTTCGAGCAGTAGTCGCCGCATGAATAGAGCCGATACCCATTCACATCCACATATTTACTCGTGCGATCAACTTTCATGCCGCATGGCGGACAGAACGACTGCGGGGGCGGGGTCTTGGCCAGGGTCACCCCTTGCTTTTTCAAAGTGTCGAGATACTGTTGAGGATTCTTCTTGAATTTATCGATGCAGGCCGAGCTGCAGAAGTAGATCCGGTAGCCGTCCCGGTCGATATGAAAATGCTTGCCGATGGCTTTGTTTGAGACGGGACATCGAGTTTGCGGCCGGGCGGACTCCGCATCCAGCCCCCCCATCAGCGCCACCAGGCCGGTCAGGTACAATGCACAACCCGCTGCGCGCGTGAACCGGATCGGTCGCATGGCTGCCTCCTGTGAACGATGTCGCTCGGCCCAATTCCTACCATGATTATACGCGACCATCCAACCGCAGGCAATTGGGTCGCTGTGTTCGGAATCCGGATGCACCCTCAGGTCATCTGTTCGATATGAAATTTGATCTGTCATGGAGGTCGTGACATGCCCTATTACTTCAACAAGACCGTTCAGATGCCTTTCCCGGATGTCGTCGCCAAGGTCATGGACGGTCTAGCCGCCGAGGGCTTCGGCGTGCTTTCGGACATTGACGTCAAAGCAACCATGAAGCGCAAGCTGGATATCGAATTTCAAAACTATCGGATCCTGGGCGCCTGCAACCCGCCGTTCGCATACCGCGCACTCCAAATCGAGGACAAGATTGGCACCTTGATGCCCTGCAACGTCATCGTGCAGGAGCGAACGCCGGGGACAGTGGAGGTCGCTGCCGTCAATCCGATGGTATCCATGCAGGCAGTGGACAAACCGGAGCTGCGCGAAGTGGCCGAAGAAGTCACTGCCCGTCTTCGGCGGGTGATTGACCGGCTCTGATATCGCATTCTCCTCAAAAATTCCCTCATCCTTATTCTGGACATGAACAAATAAATTATTGACAATGTGAATTACCATTCACTATTATGTGAACATTCGTTCACATGGAGCATTCAATGACCCAGCGTATGGATTCCAAACAAAGAAAAGAGCAGCTCATGCATCATTCGCTGGAAATCATCTCGCGGTCGGGTCTGCGGGGTCTTAGCATGGCGGGGTTGGCCCGGCTTGTCGGGCTGGTCCCGTCGGCGATCTATCGGCACTATCCGAACAAGCAGCTCCTGATTCTGGCAATTTTTGAGCATTTGAGAGAGCATGTGTTCGCCAATATCAAGGAGGCTTGTGCCAGTGTTCAAGATCCGCTAGAGCGTTTGCGGATCATCCTGATGCAGAACATCACGCTGATCCGGCATTTTCAGGCCATTCCGCGCATTCTCCTTTCGGACAGCGTCTATAGCGGCTCTCAGGAATGCCGTCGGATGGCGTACGACATGATCCGATCCGTTCAGGCCAGAATTGCCAAAATCATCGTTGAGGGTCAGGTCCACGGCCAGATCCGCTCAGAATTGAATCCACATGATGTTGCCGTCCTGTTCTGGGGAATCATGCCCCCGACGGCTATTCTGTGGATTCTGAGCAACGAGCGGTTTGATGTGAACCGCCACGTGGAACAAGCCTGGGAGCTGTTCCGTCGGGCGATCGCTACCCGATGAGAGTCTAACGCCAGATAGGAGTCAGTTATGTATCGCCATGCCGTCACCGTGGTTGCTCTATGCACCCTGGCTGTTTGGATCATTGTGCTCGGAGGTTGTAGCTCGGAACATTCCGGCACAGTCCGCTTTTCAGGCAATCTTGAGGTCACAGACGCGGATGTGGGTTTCAAGATCTCCGGCCGGGTTCTGGAGCGCGCCGTATCGGAGGGGGATCTCGTCACGGCCGGCCAGCCGGTCGCGCGCCTGGAAGACGCCGACATTCGACAGGAGGTGGCCATGCGGAAAGCAGAGCTGCAGGCCGCCAGAGCCTACCTGGATGAGCTGGAGGCCGGCTCCCGGCCTGAGGTCATCGCCCAGGCGGAAGCTGCAGTCCAACGCGCCGCCGCCTGGTTGAAGGAGTTGCAGACCGGCAGCCGTCCGCAGGAGATTGCCTCGGCCGAAGCGGCCGTGGCCAGCGCCGCCGCCGACTTTGAACGGATTCGCCAGGACTTCGAGCGGCAGCGGGCGCTCTTTCAAAAAGACGTGATCTCCGAACGGGAATTTCAGACCTATCAATCGTCATACGACATGGCCCAAGCCCGACTCCGCGAAGCGGAGGAGCGTCTGAGCCTGATTCGGGAGGGGCCGCGCACGGAGCAGGTGGAGCAGGCCCGTGCCGCACTAAGAGAAGCAGAGGCGCGCCAGCGGGAAATTCGCAACGGCCCCCGTGCGGAGACCATCGAGCAGGCGCAGGCCCGGCTGCAGCAGGCGCGCGAGGCGTTGCAGTTGTCCGAAACTCGCCTGAGCTACACCACGATTGTTTCGCCCCTGACCGGAGTTGTGCTGACGGACAACATCGAAGCCGGCGAGATTGTGGCGCCCGGCACACCCGTGGTCACCGTGGGTGACCTGCACCATGTCTGGCTGCGAGGGTACGTCGCTGAGACCGATCTGGGCCGGATCAAGGTGGGGCAGGCGGTGCGCGTCACTGCGGACACGCATCCGGACAAGGTATATCGGGGCCGGGTGACGTTTATCGCCTCCGAAGCCGAATTCACGCCGCGCAGTGTACAAACCACCAAGGAACGGGTGAAATTGGTGTACCGCATCAAGGTCGATATTCCGAATCCTGACCTGGAACTCAAGCCCGGCATGCCGGCGGACGGCGAAATCGACACCGCGGGGGCCGGCCAATGACCGAAACCGTGCGCGCCAGCGAGCTGACGCGTCGATTCAACGGTCGGACCGTGGTGAATCGCGTCAACCTGGTGGTGTCGGCCGGCGAAATCTATGGCCTGGTAGGTCCCGACGGAGCGGGTAAAACCACCACCCTGCGGATGCTGGCGGCGATCCTGAATCCCACATCGGGCGACGCCTGGACGGCCGGCCGCCACACTGTGCGCGAAGCCGAGGCGGTGAAAGAACGGATCGGCTACATGAGCCAGCGCTTCGGACTGTATCCGGATCTGACGGTCATGGAAAATTTGTTGTTCTATGCGGATATCTACGGTGTCCCCCGGCAGGGCCGCGAACAGACCGTTGACCGGCTGCTTGAATTCAGCAACCTGAACCCCTTTCGGGAGCGGCGCGCCGGGCGGCTCTCGGGCGGGATGAAACAGAAACTGGCCCTGGCCTGCGCGCTCGTACACACGCCCGAAGTTCTGCTGCTGGACGAACCTACCAACGGGGTCGATCCCGTGTCCCGACGCGAGTTGTGGCGCATCTTGTACCTGCTCATGCGGGAGGGCGTGGCTGTCATTGTCACGACGGCGTATCTGGATGAGGCGGAACGGTGCAACCGGCTGGGGCTCCTGCATAAAGGCAGACTGGTGGCCAGCGGCTCGCCGCAGGAGATCAAACAGCTCATGCGCGGCCAGATCCTGGAAGTCCGCACGTCGGATGCGCGGCGCGCTGCCGAACGGCTGCGGCGGGATCGCCCGCAGGCGGTGACTCTGTTCGGCGACCGCCTGCATGTGGTGGCCGATGCCCGGGAGTCAACCGCAGCCTGGATCAGGCGAAATCTGAGCGCGGTTGGCATTGAGGTAATGGACATTCGATCCGTGGAGCCGGCGCTTGAGGATGTGTTCATTTCGGTATTGTCCGATTCCGAGCGGGAGCAGGCGCACGATGGCGACCGAATCCAATGAAGCAGCGGTGGTGGTTACCGATCTGGTGAAGCGGTTCGGCGCGTTCACCGCAGTGGACCGGGTCAGCTTTTCCGTGCGCCGGGGGGAGATTTTCGGTTTTCTGGGACCCAACGGCGCCGGTAAATCCACCACGATCCGAATGCTGTGCGGGCTGCTCCGGCCCACCGCCGGCAGCGGCTCCGTCGCCGGTTTCGACATCTGGACGGAATCTGAACAGATTAAATCGAATATCGGGTATATGAGTCAGAAATTCTCGCTGTACGAAGACCTGACTGTGGAGGAGAACATCGACTTCTACAGCGGGATCTACCGGCTGGCCGCCGACCGGAAGACCGACCGAAAAGAATGGGTGATCCGGATGGCGGGACTGGAGGAACACCGCCGGTCGAAGACAGCCACTCTCTCGGGTGGCTGGAAACAGCGCTTGGCACTAGGATGCGCGATTCTGCACGAACCGCCCATCCTGTTCCTCGACGAACCCACCTCCGGCGTGGATCCAAACAGCCGCCGGCGATTCTGGGAGCTCATCTATGACATGGCTGGCGCCGGCGTGACGGTATTCGTCACAACTCATTACATGGACGAAGCCGAATACTGCGACCGGGTGGGATTGATCTACCGGGGCGAGCTGATAGCCAACGGCTCGCCCATGGTTTTGAAGACGAAACACATGCCGGAGGACGTTTTGGAAATCTGGTGCGATCGGCCGCAGGAAGCCATGGCGTTGGTGGAACGCCAGCCCGGAGTCAAGGAAGCGGCCCTCTTCGGGCGGGCGATGCACGCCGTGGTTCATGATCGCGAGCTCTCCGCGACCGCCATCGCCCAGGCATTGGATGGCGCCGGCTTCCACCTGGAGCGTTTGGAACCGGTCACACCGTCGCTGGAGGATGTGTTCGTGTCCCTCATCGAGGCGCGGGACCGGCGCGACAACGGAACGGAGGCGCCGGCATGAACCTCCGCCGTCTCTGGGCGATGGCCCGGAAAGAGTTCATCCATATTTTCCGCGATTTTCGCAGTCTGGGAATGGCGATCGCACTTCCCATGTTTATGCTGTTGCTGTTCGGGTACGCCCTGACTCTGGATCTAGATCGCGTGCCCTTTCTCGTCTGGGATCAGCACCCATCGCCTGCCAGCCGAAACCTGGTGAGCGCATTCACCGGCTCCCGCTACTTCAAGTTGACCGGCAGCATTCGCCACTATGAGGAAGCCGTGATCGCCATCGACGAGCGTCGGGCGCAGTTCGCGCTGGTCATTCCCACGGATTTCAGCGAGCGGCTCGAAGCCGGACGGACGGCGCCGATCCAGATTCTGCTGGACGGCAGCGATGCAAACACCGCCACCCTTGTTCTCGGGTACGCCGAAGCCGTCGTCCAAGCCGCATCCGGCCGGATTGCGGTGGAAGCCACGCCACGGAAGGGCATTTCGCTGCGTTTACCCCGGCTGGAGATGCGTCCCCGGATCTGGTTCAACGAAGATATGGAGTCCCGCAATTTCATCATCCCGGGTTTGATCGCAGTGATTCTGTCGATCCTTGCCGCCCTGTTGACCTCACTGACCGTGGCCCGGGAGTGGGAAACCGGCACGATGGAGCAACTCATTTCCACACCGGTGAAGCGGATCGAAATCATTCTCGGCAAGCTGATCCCGTATTTCGTCATCGGCATGTTCGATGTGATGCTGGCGGTGGTGCTGGGCAAGTATCTGTTCCAAGTGCCTGTCCGGGGTCGGATCGAACTCATCTTCGGTTCGGCTGCACTCTTTCTGGCCGGCGCGCTCGGGGTGGGCGTGCTGATCAGCGTCATCACTCGAGCGCAACTACTCTCCAGCCAACTGGCCATGATCGTGACCTATCTGCCGGCACTCATGCTGTCGGGTTTCGTGTTCGCCATCCGCAACATGCCGGAACCCCTGCAGTGGATCACCTACGTGGTCCCCGCGCGGTATTTCGTCAGTCTGCTGAAAGGGATCTTCCTGAAAGGACTTCGGGTTGAGAATCTGTTCGTTGAACTGAGCCTGCTGGCAGTGTTCGCCTTGGCGATGCTGACGCTGAGCACGATCTGCTTGCGAAAAAGGTTGGACTAGCCGTGCTGGAACGAATTCGCCACATGCTCATCAAGGAGTTCATCCAGGTGCTGCGCGACCCGCGCATGCGCGGCGTGATCTTCCTGGCACCGATCTTCCAGCTGCTGGTTCTGAGCTACGCCATCACGACGGACATCCGGAACATTTCGCTGGCTGTGTTTGACCAGGACCGGACGGTCGCCAGCCGGCAACTGGTGCAACGGTTTTCGGGATCCGGGTACTTCGTCGTGGAACGCCAGCTTGTGAGCGAGAATGAAATTCGGGACATGCTGGACGGATCCGACGTTCAGATCGTCCTGCGGATCGGCCAGGGCTACGGCGGAGATATCGGCGCCGGCCGACCCGCAACCGTCCAGGTGATTCTGGATGGAACCGACTCCAATACCGCCAGCGTGATCCTGCAGTACGCCGGACGTTTGATCGCCGACCACTCCCGCCAGATCCAACTCGAAGCCTTCCGCCGCCAGGCCGGATCGGTCTTGCCAGCCGGCCATATCGATCTGCGACCGCGCGCCTGGTTCAATCCGAACCTGGAGAGCCGCATTTACTACGTACCGGGTTTCATCGCCATCATCGTCACCCTGGTCACCCTGATGCTGACCAGCATGGCGGTGGTGCGGGAGAAGGAGATCGGCACCATGGAACAGCTCCTGGTGTCGCCCATCACGCCGTGGGAGTTCATTCTGGGCAAGTCGGTGCCGTTCGCCATCATCGCGTTTGCCGACGTCATCCTGGCAACCACCGTCGGCGTTCTCTGGTTCGATGTGCCGGTGCGGGGCAGCCTGATCCTGCTATTCCTGGCCACCGGCATCTACCTGCTGAGCACGCTCGGCATCGGGCTGCTCATCTCCACCATCAGCCGGACGCAGCAGCAGGCCATGATGACGACGTTTTTCTTTTTCATGCCGGCCATCATGCTGTCCGGGTTCATGTTTCCCATCGCCAACATGCCCGAAATCATCCAGTGGATCACATACGCCAATCCACTGCGCTATTTTCTGGTCATCATTCGTGAGCTTTTCCTGAAAGGTATCGGATTCAACGTGTTGTGGCCCCAGCTGGTGGCGCTGCTGGTCATCGGCGTGACGACGCTCGGGTTCGCCACCCGACGGTTTAAAAAGACCATGGTCTGACCGGAGGGACAACCGTGTGGGCCAGGACTGCCAGTTTGTCGGCGACAGATGAGGAGGATGCGATGGATCGTTTCCGCACGCTGCTTGTTGTGGGTTGCCTGATCGGAGTGCTTGCACCCGTTGGCTGGATTTGCGGCGAGACGGTGCCGGAGTCTGACCGGCTCACGCTGGCTGACTGCGTCCGGCTGGCGATCGCCCAGAATCCTCTTCGGGCGGCCAGCCGATCGGCGGTTGAGTCCGCCCGGCACGGGGTCGGGGAGGCCAGGGCGCCGTATTATCCAACTGCGGACTTCGGCACCGGTTTCAGCCGTTGGCAGCGTCACGCCTTTCTGCCCGCCGACCTGCAATCGTACATCCCGGTGGACGTGATCGGCCCCACCGATGACTGGTTCATGAGCGTCTACGCCCAGTACGTGGTGTTCGACAGCGGGGCCCGGCGGGCGGGCCTGCAAGCCGCCCGGGCGCTCGAGACGTCCGCGACGGCCGACGACGAGCAGACGCTCCGCAACCTAATCGCCCAGGTGGAACAGGCGTTTTTCCAGTTGCTCGGTGTCCAGGCGGAACTCGACGCCGCCCGGAAAAGCCGGGATCGGGCCGGCGAGCATCTGCGGCTGGCCCAGGAGCGCAAGGCCTCGGGCAGCGTTCCGCTTCTCGATGTGCTTCGGGCGGAAGTGGAGGTGTCCAACGCCGACCTTTCGATCATCGAGGTCGAGAACAGCCGACGGATTGTTCAAGGGAATCTGAACTCCCTCATGGGCCGGCCGGTGGAGCAGCAGCTTGAACCGGTGCCCACCACAGATCCCAGCCGCGATCCGGTGGAGATCCGGCTGGCCGATGCGATGGCTCAGGCGGTTGCGCGCCGGCCGGAGATCCGTTCGGCTGGCGCTCGAATCGTAGCCGCCCGGGCCGGGGTGACCCAGGCGAAAAGCGCCTACGGCCCCCGGGTAACCGGGGACGGGCAGTTCGGATGGCACGACGATGAGTTCGCGCCTTCCGACCAGGAATGGGTGTTCGGGCTCAGCATTCGACTTCCGCTATTCACCGGCTTTGCCAACGAGCACCGGCTGGGGAAAGCCAAAGCCGAGGCCAGCCGGGCAGAAGCCCAGGCCGCCAGCCAGGAACTGTCTGTCCGCCGGGAAGTATGGACGGCCTACTCCATTCTGCAGAAGGCCCATGCTGCCGTGCTCACGTCGGATATACAAACTCGCCATGCGGGGGAAAGCCTGCGCTTGGCCCGGGAGCGGTACACCGTGGGCGCGAGCACCATCACAGATCTGATCGACGCGCAGACCGCACTCGCCAGGGCGGAAGCCGCCCAGGCGCGAACGAGGTGGGAATACCAGGCCGCCCACTCGGAATTTCGTCGCGTCACTGCGACCACCGTCATTCCCCCCGATGCGATGCCCTGACCTCAGGGTGTGACCGGATTGCTTGAAAGCTGCTGCCGCAGGGCCTGGAACTCCGGGCGGCGCTTCAGACCGGTGAACACCGGATCGCTCAGCGCTGACGCATCGCGGAATCCATGCGTCACCGCCGCGGCCAGAAATCGGATCGCTCGATCCTCGTCCGCCAAACGGGCATAGGTTTTCCCCAGAGAGAACAGCAAGGCGGGCTCGTCCGGCATGCCGCAGCGGGCGATTTCCAGCAGGAGCGCGGTCCGGATGTACTCATGGTGTCGAGAATGCAGGATGGCTTCCTCGTAGGCTCGGCGCCAGACGAATTCATGCAGCCGAAGATACAGCCTCCGCTCATCGGCATCCCGACTGGTGTCCCGCCGTTTGCGCAAGCCTTCGATCTGCCGGCTCCAGTCTTTCACAGCGCCGTCAATCGCACAGCTCTCCATGGGCGTGTTCCGAATCTTCACGAATTGCCGGTCCAGCTTGCGCAACCACTCATCTTCTTTGGTGCGCAAGCGCCGGTCCCGCTTCTTGGATTGACGGTAGGCGGACTCGCCGCGGAGACGATTCAGTTGAGCGGTGATGGCGCCGACGTCAATCAGCCCTTCGAAATCCTCCAGGAGCCCCTCATAGATTCGTCCAACTTCGAGGAGGCTTCCGGAAATCCGGGCCCGTGTGGCTGATTCGGACCGACGCTGAAATTCAGCCTCCAGGAAAGCCGGATCCGGCGGTTCAAACCCGTCACGGATGGCCCGAAGTTGCAGCCAGGTCAGGACGTCGAGGAACACATCGGCCGGGGGCCACTCATGTCCCCCATCGAAGAAAAACAATCGATGCGTCACCTGCGCTTCACGCAGGCGGTCCTCGGCGTCACGCATCTCCGGATAATTCATGTCTTCCAGTCCGACAATCCCCGCAAATAGAGCGGGCCGGCGGTCGCGGGGCGGATGCTTGGAATCGAAGGCGGCGCCACAGGCGATCACGCCGGCAAAATCCATCGAGACGACCGCCAATCCCGCAGCCAGCCTGGCCCCGCCCGAAAAGCCCAGAGTGTAAACCCTTCGGTTGTCGATGGACAAGCGGACATGGCTGTCCGCCCACATGGCGTCGGCCGCTTCCACCGACAGTTTCGGCTCGAAATTCCGCGATACATTGGAACCGATGACGATATAGCCGAACCGCTCGGCAGCCACCTGCAACCGCTGCACCGGCAGGGCGCCCCGGGCGCCCGGATCGAAGGCGTAGATGACCGGCCAGGTTCGAGCGGGAGTATACGCTGAAGGGAGGTAGATCGAGTAGGTCTGGTCAGGTGCCTGAATGCAGGCCACGGATTCGATGACTTGACCCGCAGCCAGGGGAGGGCGATCGGCGGCGCGGGCTCCCGCTGGGAGCGCGACCAGCAGTCCGGCGGTGATTGCCAGGACAGCTCGGAATTCAGATGATTTCATGGCAAACCCCGATCATCGTCAGGCTTCCTTGGTCTCTGCTGCATTATTCGTTCGGGGCCGGAACGGGTTTCAGAAAGATCAGTCGCCGCGTCGGCGCCAGCTGACTTGGAGCGGACAGATGGGCTTGATAAAAAATTACTTTAAAATTACAATCATCTTCCACTGTATCGGTGTATCTCAACCGAACAGGTTGCAGGCGGATTCGTAACCTGTGGTGGTGATCGCGGCAGAAAAATATGGCGAGAGGTGAGGCATCATGGGTCGCACTTTTGAATCCATCCTGAATCTGATCAAGGAACAGCGTGTGGAGATGATCGATCTGAAGTCCATGGACCTGCGGGGCCGTCCGCATCACGTGACGCTGCCGGTGAAACACTTCACCCCAAACATGCTCAAGGAAGGAATCGGCTTTGACGGCTCCAGTTTCGGGTATTCCAAAGTCGAATCCAGTGACATGGTCCAGATCCCGGACCTTGATACCGCTTTCATCGATCCGTTCCGTGAAATCCCCACACTGAGTTTTTTCTCCCGAATTCACCTGACCGATTCTCAGCGCTCCCGATTTCCGCAGGATCCCCGGTGGATTGCCGAAAAAGCGGAGCACATGCTCATTGAGTGCGGTGTGGCTGACTGTTCGTATTGGGGACCGGAATATGAATTCTACATCTTCTCGAAGGTGGAGTATGACACCCGGGTTAGCGCCTCGTTCTACCACATTTACCCGGGTGAAGAATTCCACCACAACGCGTACCACGCCTGCAATCCGCAGGATATCTATGATGATTTTCGCGATCTGGCCAGCCGCATGCTGATGCAGCTGGGCATCAACGTCAAGTACCACCACCACGAAGTGGGCGAGCGGGGACAGCAAGAGATCGAGATGATGTTCGACAGCCTGCTCCGAAGCGCCGACCAGGCGATCATGACCAAATACGTCCTGTTCAACCTGGCCCACCAACACAATCTGCGGGTGACGTTCATGCCCAAACCCATGTTTCGTCAGGCCGGCAGCGGGTGGCATGTTCACCAGTTCCTGACCAAACAGGGGCAGAATGTCTTCTATGAGAAGGACCGCTATGCCAATATGAGCGAGACAGGTCTGTTTTACATCGGCGGCCTGCTTCGGCACGCTCGGGCCCTGTGCGCCCTGACCAATCCCAGCACGAACTCATACAAGCGGCTGGTGCCCGGTTTTGAAGCACCCGTGGCCATCACCTATGGCAAGGCCAACCGCTCCAGCGCGGTTCGGATCCCGTCGTATGTGGCCGATCCTCAAATGGTCCGCTTGGAGTATCGGCCGCCCGACGCCACCGCCAATCCTTACTTCGCACTGAGCGCCATGCTGATGGCCGGCATCGACGGAATCGTCAACCGCATTGATCCGCGCCAGGAAGGATACGGACCGTTCGACACGAACATCTTCAGTGAAGCGATGAAAGACAAGGTTCGTTTCCTCCCGCGCAACTTGGACGACGCCATGGAAGCGCTGGAACAGGATCACGAGTTCCTGCTCCGCGGCGACGTGTTTCCCCAGGATCTGCTGCAACGCTGGATCCAGCTCAAGCGGGACGAGATCATGGAGATTGCCACGATGCCGAACCCGTTCGAGTACAAGCTCTATTTCGACATTTAAGCGGAGGGGTCATCGCTCCAGTTTGATCTCGCGGGATTCGATCTCGCCCAGCCACCGCAGACGGTAGAGTTCACTCCGGCAGTGTCGCTGGGAATGGTTGAACGCACGGGATTCTTCCACCATTTGACGATCCAGGGTGACCGACACCAGGCTCGCCGCCTGAGTGGCGGACGCCAGCACGTCGCCGGCTGGGCTGACGACGCGCGAATACCCCCCGAAGGATTCCTTCAAATCCTTGCCACAACGGTTACACCCGGCAACGATGATCTGGTTTTCCAGCGCCCGTGCCTCTAGAAGGGTACGCCAGGCCTTCGATCGACTGGACGGCCACTGCGCGGGTACGACCACCAACTGGCAACCCAGGGCTGCCTGGATACGGAACAGCTCCGGAAATCGCAGGTCGTAGCACAAAGCGAAGCCGATCCGCCATTTCACACCGCTGACGATCAGGTCCACGACCGACAATTTTTGACCGGCCGAAAAGAGCACGGGCTCTCCCATCGGTGGGAACAGATGGATCTTCTGGTAGAAGGGGATCATCTGCCCATCGTGCATGAGGACCAGCGAGTTGGCGCACGAGTCGCCGGATCGCAGGGCGACGGAGCCGATCAGGAGTGCGTGGGGGTGCGCTTTGGACAATCGGGCCAGTTCCTTGGCCCGGGTGGAACCGATGGTCATGGCGGCTCCGGGAAAATCCGAGTAGTTGGCATGAAACAGTTCGGGCAGGCATACCAAATCGTGATAGGGGGCCGCTTCATCGACGGCGGCAGTCAGATTCTGGATATGGCGGTCCCAATCGGATGAAACATCATGCTGAATGAGGGTCACTCTCAAGCCGCCACCTCCGGATCCTACCGGTCATCGGGGTCGCATCTGCTCAGTTCATTGTAGCCGGAACCGGAGACCGAGACAAACAGTCATCTGTGATCCGGTAAATTTCCAACTGGAATCCGCCGTCATGAAGTTCACCGAATCCCGTTGCGGACTGTGGGCTTATTGTTTAGAATGCCTGCCGGACTCAACCATGAACCCTCTCTGGATTGTCTCCTTGTCTGCAATTGGTGCGCTGGTGCCGATGACGGTCTACACCCTGATCGTCTGGTGGCTGGACCGTCACGAGCGGGAACCTCTCCGCCTGGTGGCGCTGTCTCTGCTGTACGGGGCCGTACCCGCGGCCGGTATCAGTCTGGCGGTATCTGCGCTGGTGGAGCATCTGCTGGTGCCGACGGTCCTGCCTGATCTGTTCGACCTGCTGGCGGTCACCCTGTTCGTACCGGTGATCGAAGAGACGGCCAAGGCCCTGCCGTTGTATCGCCTCCGACGCCATACCAATTTCAACAATGCCACCGACGGGATTGTTTACGGCTCGGCGATAGGCTTCGGATTCGGGATGACCGAAAACATGATTTATTTCGTAGGCTCTTTCCTGGCTGGCGGGTACCAGCACTGGGTGTGGACCATGCTGTTGCGGACAGTGTTTTCTGCAACCGTCCACGCTTTCACCACCGGACTGGCCGGCTATTTCATCGGCCGGATCAAATTCTCACGGACCGCAGCCGGTCCCATGCTTGGGCTGGGACTGGCGGTCGCGGTGCTGGGGCACGTATCTTGGAATACGATGATCACCCTCGTTGCCGGCGCTCGGTCCATGAGCCAGTTTCAGGTGCTGCTCGTTATCTTTCCTGCCGTGTTCCTCGGGCTGTTCATCTTGATGCAGCATTCGTTGCACGAGGAGGCGCGGATCATCCGCCAGGAGCTGGCAGAGGAAGCGACAATCGGCGTTCTGTCCCCTCCGCTGCTGCGGCAAATCATCGCCGCTCACCGCCCGTGGGGCAGGGGACGGAGACACGCCAGTATCACCCGGGAACTGCTGACCATCAGCACGCGACTGGCTTTTAAAAAACGGGAGCAGCGCTGCCGGCAAGAAACCTTCGGGATTGGCGCACTGGAGCACGAGATCGACGGGCTCCGGGATGGCTTGCGCCGGTTGTGTCTAAATGGTGATAATTTTTGAGTTTTTGTCGTATCTTTTGTATCATTACCATCTGGACCTGATGGTCGGGATGGGGCGGGGCGCGCCGGCATGATTCAAAAACGGGAACAATTTCGAGCCGATGTGCTGCTCGTATTTGACGTGCTGGCGGTGATCACCGCCTTGCCGCTTGGGTACCAGCTGCGCATGTCCCTGTACTCGATGATGGACACTCTGCTCCATGATGTGGTGAATCCCGTTCTGGAGTCGCTCCCGTATTATTCATGGTTCTTCGTGGTCGGCATCCCGGTGATCATCGTCTTTTCGCTATCGAGCACCCGGTTGCGGCCTGTGTACAAATGGCGCAACCTGGGCCGGCAGGTTCTGTTTCTCCTGGAGCCGGTTGCGCTGATCGCATTCATTCTGGGTTTCGCCTCGTTTCTGTTCAAGCTGGAAGTCAGCCGCACGCTGATATTGAGTTATCTGTTCGTGCTGTATGGCCTCATGCTGTTGGCGCGGGCAGGCTTCCTCGTCTTCCTCAGTCTGAGAGGCAACCGGAACGGCCAGCGCCATGTGGTGGTCGTGGGCAACACGCCCCGCATTTTTGAGATCGGCAAAAAGATCGAACATTACGCGGAGTTCGGCTACTTGATCGAAGGCTACCTAACCGATTTGGTGCCTCCCGGCAATCCGCACCCGGTCACCGTGTTGGGACGGCCCGAAGAGTTCCAGACGGTCATAGAGAGCCGGGTCATCGATGAGGTCGTGTTCATCGGTTCCGGGAATGAAGACCTGAAACTGTTCGAGCGTATCTCGATGCAGTGCGAAGAGCAGGGCATCCCCACTCGCCTGCCACTGGATTTTTTCCCCCACGCCATCTCGCAGCCTTCCCTGGATTTCATTGAGGATCAGGCTTTCTTGACCTTCTCGCCTGTTCCCCATCAGATCCCCGCCCTGATGGCAAAGCGGTGCCTTGATTTCATCGGCGCCATCGTGGGCCTCATCATCTGCGCCCCATTGTTCCTCGCGGTACCGATTCTCATCAAGCTCACCAGCCGCGGCCCCGTGATTTATAGGCAAATTCGGTGCGGTTTATACGGGCGCAAGTTTGTGCTGTACAAGTTCCGATCCATGATCGACGGTGCGGAGGACGTTCTCTGGGAAATCCGGCATCTGAATGAGATGAACGGACCGGTTTTCAAAATGCGCAACGATCCGCGCATCACACCGCTTGGGCGAATCCTTCGCAAGACCAGCATCGACGAGATCCCGCAATTCTTAAACGTGTTGAAGGGGGAATTGAGCCTGGTGGGACCGCGCGCGCCGCTACCCGATGAAGTTCGGGAATACAACCGCTGGCAGAGGCGGCGGTTGTCGGTCAAACCCGGTCTGACCTGTCTCTGGCAGATCTCCGGGCGCAATGAGATCGATTTCGATGAATGGATGAAACTGGACCTTCAGTATATCGACAACTGGAGCCTCTGGCTGGACCTGAAGATCATTCTGTTGACGTTTCCCACCGTCCTATTTTGCCGCGGGGCCCGCTAGAACATCCCAATTTGAGCCATTCGGTTGCGGCATACGATTGTCGGGTTCATCACGTCACCGGCGGCTTTAGCGGCAGGAAGAACGTGAAGACCGTGCGTTGCCCCGGTGAGCTCTCCGCCCGGATATGCCCGCCCATTGTTTGCACGGCCAGATGGCAGAATGCCAGGCCCAAGCCGGTGTCGGATTTTTGACCGAGCTCCTGACCTTCCACCACTGAGTATTTTTCAAAAATGCGATCGATGAACTCCGGCGGAATGCCCTCGCCGTTGTCGCTGAGACGGAACTGCACACCCTCGGGCTCGAACCAGTCCGTCAACTCAAGCACGATTTCGCCGTCGCCATCCCGGGTATGCTTAAAGGCGTTGCTGATCAGGTTTTCAAGGATCCGCTCGAGCAGCAGTCGATCGCACCGGAGCACCGGATGCTTCGTGTTCACCCGCACGGCAAACTGTTTACGTTGCCGTTTCGCCAACTGGAGCCATGGCTGGCTGCGGTCTTCGATCATCGGCAAGAGCGGCACGTCCGAATTTTTCAGCTCGAGCCGACCTTCCTCCATCCGATTGATATCCAAAAGATTGGAAATGATGGTCTCCAGGCGGCGACAACCGCGCAAGACCAAGGCAGCGAGTTCTTCCTGTTCCTCATTGAGCGATCCCACTTTCTGCTCCTGGAGCATCTGTAACGATCCGATCATGAAGGACAAAGGGGCTTTCATATCGTGGATCAGCATGTGGAAGAGGTCGTCTTTCTGCTTCTCCAAAAGAGTCGATCGTGCGTGCTGCACCTCGAGGTTCAAGTTGGCCTCGCTCAATTCGCCGGACAAACGGGTCATCCGAAGCAGGAGATGCACGATGAGGACGACCGCTCCTCCCATGAGCAGCAGCGCAAAGAGGAGCTGCATCCAGGCGCGCTGGCGATTGCTTTCCATCAGGCCGGCGGCCGGAATCCGCACGCTGATGGCGCCACCCAGATCGCCGATCACCATGCCCTCCCGACGGTATCCGGTGATGTCCGTGGAGCCCGCTGGCCCTCCGTGACAGGTCAGACAACTGGATCGGATATCGAGTCGCTTGACGTAAAGATAGGTGCGTTCGGACGCCAAAGGGCTGAACCGTTCGCGCATTCCGAGATTGCGCGCCATCTCCTCCAGGATCGGCCGCTCGATCGCGTCCGGCAGGTTGGAGGGGACACGAGGATGCAGACTGATCAATCTGAGTCGGTGGTCGGTGGATTGGTTGAAGAGCGCCGAAACCTCACGACTGAATTTTTCCGGATTGAGCCCCTTGAACTCGATGTGCCCGTCAGGTGACCGGTTGATGAGCTCCTGGTTGCGGGCCATGAATTCCTGCATGGCTTCCACCAGGCCGGCGATCGCCCGGGCCTGCTGATACACCAGCGCCTCTTCTTCTTTGTGGCGGGAATACAGGTTATAAAAGAAATTGACTGCCACGATCAGCGCGACAATGATCAGAACGTATATCGCCAAGCGCCGCATCCGGCCTATGGAAGGAGACAAGTGTCTCTGAGGCCGGTGATTGTTTTTAGATAGAAAAAGCGTCATAGTTTGAACCGTTATTTATATAAAAATGAAGTATATATCAAATGGCTCTCTGCGCAAGCCAAAATCTGCTTGAATCCGGGGTTTGAACATGGGTATGATTCATTTGGAGTAAGCATGACGGGAACACTCCCCAATCGTTTCGTTCGCCACATCAACATCGCATTGATCCTGTTGGGATTGTTGGGCACCGCCATTCGCCCGCAGGAGCCGGTCGGAAGCCGGCCGGTGTTGAAGGCGGAGTCCGTCCGGGTGGTGGTTCCGGTCACGGTGACCGCCACGGATGGCGAGATGATCACCGGGCTGCGGAAAGAGAATTTCCGGTTGTATGTCCGCAATGCGGAGATCATCCAGTTCCAATTTCTCCACAACACCGATCTGCCGATGGTCATCGGATACGTATTCGACCACAGCTCCCGAACGATCATGAACCGGTTCAGCTGGAACAAGCAGGTGGTTCAGTCCCTCATCCATCAATTCGGTTTCGAGGATGTATTCTTTCTCGGCACCTACGGCACGCAATATGCCGAGGTGCAGAAGCCAACCTCCGACCGTTTGGAGATTCTGACCACCCTGTCCAACCTGCACCCTTACATGTTCTCCAGCCGGGAATCGTTCTGGTCGTTCTTCAAAAAGGACATCCGGGATTACTCCAAGCGCACGGGGGCTCCGGTCAACAAGACGGCGATCGCCCTGGATCACACGCTCAATACGCTCGCGGGTTACGATCTGCCCAAAAAGGCGCTGATTCTGGTTTCCGATGGCGACGAGAACCTGTCCGACATTACATTGAACCACGTGCAACGCTACGGCGTGCCCGTCTACGCGCTTTATTTTTCGGGTTCGGGCATGGGCGGGCAGAGCCTGTTCAAACGGGGCCAGATCCTGCGGACAGTGAGCCAAGAAACCGGCGGTTGCATCTTCGACAACCTGGAAGACGCTGATCCTCACGAAATCGGCCGACGCCTCTCGCTGGTCATCCGCAATCAGTACCTGATCAGTTTTGAGCCGTCTGATCGATTGAGCCGGACCAAGACCCATCCCATCCGGATCGTTCTGGATCAAGCCGGCGCGAACGTCGTCTATCGCAAATCGTTCCGTTTTGTGAAAGAATAGCAGTCAGCCCATCCCAGGAGGCCACCATGCGGTTCGAGGAAATCAAAGAAATTTTACTTCGGCAAGACGAGGAGTTCCAGCGCCTTGCCGATGAGCACAAACGGTACGATGACGCATTGCGTGATCTCTCCGGACGCAAATATCTCACGCCCCATGACCAACTGCGCGAAGTGGAATTGAAGAAGAAAAAACTCCAGCTCAAGGATCGCATGCTGGAAATTGCGGCGGAGTACCGCAAGCACAACTTGCAGCAGTGAACGAGGACCATTCAAATGATCAACCGCGACGGATTCCCATTCATCATCGCCGCTGCCGTCGTGGCGATCCTGCCAGCCTGGCTGATCCATCCATATACGGGGATTCCGGGTCTGGCCGCCTGCCTGTTCTGCATCAATTTCTTTCGCGACCCAGAGCGGGAAATTCCCCCTGGAGATGTTGCCGTCTCTCCGGCGGACGGCAAGGTCGTGGCTGTTCGGCGACTCGATAACGCCGATCCGCCATATGCCTGGTTCATATCCATCTTCATGAATGTCTTCAACGTCCATGTGAACCGCGCCCCGGTGAGCGGTCGCATCGAAGCCTACCGTTATGCCAGCGGCAAGTTTCTGCCGGCGAATCGTGAAGCGGCAACCATCGAAAATGAACACAACGAAGTCGTCCTCGTGGACGGCACCCGCCGGGTGCGGATGTCCCAAGTCGCCGGATTGATCGCCCGGCGCATCGTGTTTTGGAAACAGACGGGTGATACGATCATCAAAGGGGAGCGGATCGGCTTGATCCGGTTCGGGTCCCGGGTGGATGTCTGGCTGCCGGCGGCAGCTGCCATCAAAGTCGGGCTTGGCCAGAAGGTCACCGCTGGTCAGACCATACTCGCGGAGTTCACCGATGGATGTGATTGAGACCGACCGTCCCAAACCTCCACCCAAGCGGGGTGTCTATATCCTTCCGTCAGCGCTGACCACGGCCAACATCTTCTTTGGTTTTTACGCCATCACTTCCGCACTGGCCGGAGAGTTCGATAACGCAGCCAAGGGCATCGGCATCGCCATCGTTCTCGACGGACTAGATGGTCGCATCGCACGTCTGACCGGCACTACCAGCAAATTCGGCGTTCAGCTCGATTCGCTCGCCGACGCCATCTCGTTCGGCATCGCCCCGGCGGTGGTGCTGTGGCAATGGCATCTCAGCGCATACGGCTACTGGGGCTGGATAGCCTGCTTCACGTACCTGATTGGCGGGGTGATGCGGCTCGCCCGGTTCAACACCCAGAATCCAGAATTGAAGCACTTTCTCGGTCTCCCGATTCCGGCTGCGGCGGGCTGTATCGCCGCGCTGGTCCATTTCGTTCAGAAGTATGGCCACTGGTCGTTCTTTCAATCACATGCATTTTTCTTCGGACTGATCGGGCTGACGCTGATCCTGGGAATCATGATGATCAGCACCGCCCGATACGGTAGCTTCAAGAATTTCGGTTTTCGCGGGCGGATCGCCTCGCGGAACATCCTCCTGATGGCCTTGTTGCTGGCCGGCATCTGGTTCTTCTCCCATGAAGTGCTGCTGGCGTTCGCCTTGGTTTACTTCCTGTCCGGTATCTTCGGCACCATCCGTCGCCAGATTCAGCAGCACGGCGGCTTGCCTGCAGGCAAGGACGACTCGAAGATCCCCGGCATTCCCGACTGACCGCCGGGTCCGGACGCGGCACGCCACCCGGTCCATCGACCCAAAGGGCTGGGATCTCACGGCGCAACAACGATCATGATTGGACCGAATCTGACTGGGCCTGCCCAGAATGGTTCAGGTTTTATTGAGGATATCCTCGCCGGGTGGCACCGGGATTTCACGTTTCAACAAGGAGTAGCAGATCCCGCCCGGCATGGCGGACAGGACGATAATCAGGAAACTGATCCATGACAGCGCAAAACTCTGCTCCGGATTGACCCCGACAAGCGCCAGCAGCACAACGAAGGAGTTCTCGCGCAGGCCGATGCCATTGATGCTGATGGGCAGCATGACCAGGATGGTCATCAGGGATACAACGGCGCAAAACACGATCAGGCTCACCTGAATGCCGAGGGCTCGGGCGACCAGCCAGTTCATGATCACCACCAGCCCGATATTGACTAACGATAACAGGACCGGCAACGCCAGCGACCGGGGGCGGTCGCGGAATGCGCCCAGCGCGTCGCGCAGGGTGATGATTCGCCCGGCCGCCTGACCGAGCCCCAGCCGCTCCAGCAGCCGGATCGCAAGACCATAAACATACTGGATGCAGATGACGACATTGGCTAGCAGGAAGCATATCATGAATCCGATCGGGATCCAGATGATGTCCATACGATCCAAGCCCAACCAGCCGATCGGACGGAAATCATTGAATGTCAATGTGATCGGGTGCAACCAGGCGCCAATGATCCCGTAGGTGAGAAGGGCAAAAAAGCCGGTGGCTCGTTCCAGGTAAACCGACGCCAGCCCGTACGCAGCGGATTTGCCGCTGTCTCTCCGGACATAGTACACCTTGACCACGTCCCCGCCGATCACGGTGGGGAAAAACAATGAGAAAAACATGCCGATCAGATAAAACTGCACCAGTCGGCTTAGGCCGAGCCGGATCCCGAGGTGTAGCAGAATGAGCCGCCAGCGGATCGTGCATATGAATTGGCCGCTCATCAGCAACACGAACGCCAGTGCCAGGAGCAGCCAATCGGACTGCTGGACGTACTGCCAGGACCGCTTGAGATCGATGTCCTTGCTCAAGACCAAGTACAGAATCAGGAAGGCGGTGATAAGCACCTTGCCAGCCAGGAGCAGGGTCCGTTTCATGGAGTGGCCTCAGTGGCGGCGGGAGCTGTCATGTGCGCACGCTCAGGAACATGTAAATCCCTGCAAAACCGAAGAACAGGTTCGGTGCCCAGGCCGCGAGCAGTGGCGGCAGTTTGCCATAGGCGCCCATTGCGGTGAACACGTTGAACAGCGCCCAGTAGGCGATGCCGATGATGATACTGATAGCCACTCCGTACAAAGCGCCCCGCTTACCCATCTTGAAAGAGAAGGGGATTCCGATCAGAAGCATGATGAGATTGATCACCGGGTAGGAAACCTTGGCGTAAAGATCGACTTCAAGGCCCAGTGTGTTGAAACCGCCCTGCTTCAGTTTGTCGATGTATCGCGAAAGCTCGACGAACGACATCTTGTTCGATTTTTTGGCTTCTGTTTTGAAATAGGATGGCTGTTCCGCGAAATCCCGGGCCAGGGAATCGAACACTCTGAAGTATGGTCGATCAGGATGGAAATTGCGTTCCCATCCGTTTATCAGGATCCACTTTCGGATTCGTCCGCTCCAGAGCGCCCGGGGTGCAAAATATCGGTAGTTCAGGCGCGCCTGATTCAGGTTCAAATTATAGACCGACAGATCGGCGAAGAGGTCGGCTTCGGGGTCAAAGTATCGGTAATTAAAAATTTTACCGTCACTGCCCATGATCCAGGTGATGTCCGGACGGTATGTCTGAGGCGTGCGCCCCTTCATCATGTTATAGATCAAGTCCTGGCGCTGGTTGGTATACGGCATGATGTATTCTTGGAGGCCGAAAATTCCCACCGCGAGGATGAACGCAAGAATGATCACCGGTTGGGCAATCCGGTACAGGCTGACGCCGCACGATTTGAATGCCGTGATCTGAAATGTCTTCTCCATGATGCCGAAGCTGATGAGCAGCGCCAGCAGCAGGCAGATGGGCATGCTCAGCACGATGATCATCGGTGAGATGAAGAGGAAATACTCGACGACCGTTTTCCACGGCACGTGATGGGTGATGATCTCGTCGAAGTTCTCGAATAATGTGAAAATTATAAACAAAAACAAGAAACTTGCGATAATTAAAATCATTATCTTCAAGTATTCTCTAAGTATATATACATCCAATACACGAGTAAATCTGAAAGGTCGTTCTGATGATGCTAACTGGTCCAGCTTGGTTTTTTTCTTGAATTTGTCAGCTTTATCTGTCCAATATTGTTTATACTTTTCGATTTTAAAAATGAGCCTAGATGCGGCTGGCCGATTAGCCAGAAGCGAAAAGGGGTGGTGATCCAACCTGGCCGCCAGCAGCATGGAGATGCCCACGGCAGCGAACAAAACGTTGGCGATCCAGACTCCATAACGTACGGGCACCAAACCGGAATAAAATCCGATCTTCCACGAGTAGAGAAATGTCAGGTAGTAAAGAACCACTACCAGAATTGAGATGAGAAACCCGTACATCCGGCCGCTCCGTCGAGTCTGCATGCCGAGCAGCAGGCCAATCAGGCCAAAAACCAGACACGCGAAGGGGATTGAAAACCTTCGGTAATACTCGATCTCGATGCTTGTTTGGGGATCACTCCCTTCGGGAAATTGTCCGCTGTGTATCTCCGCACTGAGTTCAGCCATGCTTTTTTCGATATTTCGTTTTGGTATCTCGTCAGGCGGTGTGACGTTGAGTTCGCTTAACGGTATGTCCATCGAGCCGAAATACGTCAGGGAGTCAGCAACGGGCTTATCCTTTTTAAATGAATATATTACACCATTTTCTAGGTGTAGCTGCAGGTATCTGGCTTGCCGCTGGAAGAACACGCGTCCCGTGCGCGCAAGATAGATGCGTTGTGCGCTGACATCACGTTGGTCGGCCAAAAATATGCCTTTCCAGGTGTTTGTGGCTCGGTCTGTGTCTTCCACGTAGAACACAAAATTCTTGAATTTTTCATTGAAGGTTCTGGGCAGGATCTCTGTTGTAATCTGGGAAATGGCAACTTCGTACTGGATATTCCGCAAATGTGCGTTGAGGGTTGGAGCACCGATATTCGCCAGAAAGAAGGTGATACCGGTTCCGGTGATGGCGATCAGCAAAACGGGCGACAATAAATGACGCATCGAAACGCCGCCTGATTTAAGGGCGATAATCTCATTGTCAGTCGAAAGGCGGCTGAATCCGGAAACAATGCCCACTAGAATTGAGATTGGCAGAATCACATAGAGAACATTGGCGCAGATTGTGATGATCACGGTGAAAAAAGCGGACAAGGATGAACCCGAAGTGATCAACAGCTCGGCGAATCGTTGAAACTCCTTCGTGAATGCCATGAACGTCATGACAACAGCGGCGATTAATGTGGTGGGGAGGAGTTCCTTGTATATTAGTTTGGCGATGATTTTCATGGCGGCGACACCAAACGCTCAAGTCATCCCATTGTACCAGAAAAGAATATGGCTTCCAACGCCTACCGCGAGTGCCCACAAAGAGTCCGATAAGATATATTATGTAAACTATTCAATTGATCCTGGTCTGTTGCCCGTGGCAGACTGAATGAACGTTCCGCTGCGACTGCTGTGATGGCGAAAAATAATCCCCGCATGCAGCGGGGATTTTCATCCACAAGATTCTAGTCCTGTTTTCCAGGGCTTTAACGCCGCCGTCCGCTTGAAGAACTGCTGATCGTGGAACGGGGACCGCTTGAGGCGTTCGTGTTCGACGATCGGGCAGCGGCGCTGCTGGCGGCACTCATCGATCGCGATGGGATCGAGCTCGAACTGATGCTGTTCCGCGAAGGTGCGGAAACCGAGGGCGCGCTCGACCTGGAAAAGCTGCTGCCACTGCTGATTCTGGAAGATGAGGAGCTGAAAACGCCCGAAGCCGATCGCGTGACAGCGGGTGCGTTGTTGGCCGCGGAGGGTGTCGACCTAAGATTTGATCCAATCGAGGAGCTGGTGAATCCCCTGCCCCGGTTCATCATGCTCCCATAAGCAGGGGAGTTATCTGAAGAAGTGGTGGATCTGTTGAATGAGTTGTTGGAGCCGGTCGGCACACTGGAACCGGAGGATGCATAAGCTGATCGCACATCGGAGCCGGCAGTCGAAAACACACGTGAGTAGGAATCACTTGGGGATGGAGTCTTCTTCTCACGAGTCGGTGTGGAGCGTGTCGGTGCCGCCGGCGGCGGCGACGACGAACGGCTGGAAGACCCGCTCAAGCTGGAGCGATCGATTGAACGCGAAGTGGATCCACTGGAACTGGAGGTGCCGGACCGGCTGCCGGAGGAACTTCGGTCAATACTGGAACTACCCCGACCGGTGGTGGTGCCACGAATCGATCCCGAAGAGCCTGAGGAACCGGCAGAGTCCGTTGATCCGCTGCGGCGATAGCTGGATCCACTGCTGCTGTCGTCGGCCTGCCGCGAACGAGAACTGTCCTGAACGCTGTTCCGGCTGATATCGGGCCGGCCACGGTTGATGCTACCTGAATCCGTCCCGTATACCGTCGAGCGACCCACGGATGAACCGGAACCGGTTTCACCGGCAATCGCCTCCCGGCTCCGGCTGGCAGGCAATGTCGAGGATCCGGCGTCGCGTGATATGCGGGTGCCGGCATCAACGTCGCCACCAGCGCGGCTGCGGGAGTAGCTGGCATCTGCGGAACGCACCGGGTCCACCTTGGGCGGACCGGCGACGACGCGATCTCGGCGGAAGAGTTCGCGGCTGATGGTCTCATCGGGACGGAAGCTGCTGCCGGCCTCCTGTCGCTGCACGCTGCGCCCCACCGCATTGCGGTTGTAGACGCCATCGCCCACCGGGCGGCCCCGTCGGAAATCCTCCTCACTGACATAGGTGACGGCTCCGTTGTGCCGGGTGTTTTCGGAACCGTAATAGTTGTTGACGACGACATTGTTGACGTAAACGTTGTGGTCGTGGCCGTGGCGCCAGTACCCATAGTAGTAATCGCCGGGGCCGCAAGGCACCCACCCCACATAGCCGTTCCAGAAGCCCCAATGAACGCGGCCGGGAGCCCACCAGGAGCAGCCCCACGATGAGCCAGGAACCCACACCCAGCCGAACGGTCCGGTGAAGGCCCACGATCCGTAATGGTACGGCAGCCAGCCCCACGGATCGTACGAGATCCAGGTATATCCCCAAACGGGGGAATACCGCCAGTAACCGGCCCGATAGGGTGCCCAGCCGGAGTAGTAGACGGTCGGGATCCAGCAGTGCCCGTAATCGGCCACGAACACCCAGCGGCCATACAGGTCCAGATCGGCCGCCCCCGCATACACCGTGCGCGGGATGTAGCGATAGGTTTCGCTGGCCGACGCATATCGGCTGTCCCGCCGATCGCTCCAATTGTCGAAGTCATCGAAACGGTTGCCCCCACCCATGACGAACTGATCGGAGAGGCCATACACAACGATTCGCTCGTTGCGCCCGAGCTTCTTTTCGATCTTGTCATTGATGAAACGCGCCTTGCCGGACCGGACGATCAGTTCCACGGAACGGTCGTCCCGGGCATTGATTCGGTACAATCCCTCCGACCGCAACACAACATCACCGGCTGCAGTCAGAAAAACATAATCCGCCGCATCCGTGGTCCGGGCAATCACCTCACCCCGCACCAACTCGATGACGATCCGGTCTTTCTCAAGGTTCTGGAACATGAACTCGCTGAACTGGTTCACCCGCAAGAACGACCCGTCATCGATCTCGATCTCGATCAGTCCGTTCTGGTCCAACACCAGCCGATCACCGATCTGGATCGGCAGATTGACGTCCACGGTGGTCCACCCGGTACTGCCCCTCTCCTGAAGGCTCACGTCGCCATCAACATAGCTGATACGGGGGATGTAGTCGAACGAGTCGCCAGCCAGGCAAAAAGAAACCAGCATCACCAGCAGGACCGCGATGTGAAATTTTCTCTTTGCCATTTTGCACCACCTCTAAAAAAGTTTCCGATAATATGGATACGTGGAGGGGGGCCGAAGTTCAAAAAGGCGGTGAATTTCTTGTCAGTCGGGTGCCCACCGCAACAGCCACACGATCGACCTCTTCCACCAGTCGGCGGAACAGGTCGGGCGTCAGCGACTGGTGGCCATCCGACAATGCGTCAGCCGGCGAGGGGTGCACTTCGATGAGCAGTCCGTCTGCTCCGGCTGCCACAGCCGCCCGAGCCATCGGCAGAACCAGCTCGGACCGTCCGGTGCCGTGGCTGGGATCCACGATCACAGGCAGGTGGCTCTGTTCTTTCAGATAGGGGATGGCGCTCAGGTCCAGTGTGTTGCGGGTGTGGCAACAAGAGGTTCGGATGCCCCGTTCGCATAAGATCACCCGGGAGTTGCCATGAGCCATCAGGTATTCGGCGGCCAGCAGGAATTCGTCCATTGTGGCGGCTAGGCCGCGTTTCAGCAGTACCGGAATGCCGGCACCGCCGGCCTCCTTCAGCAGAGAGAAGTTCTGCATGTTGCGCGAACCGATTTGGATGATGTCGGCGGTGCCGATCAACTCCTTCAGGCAGCGCTCGCTAAGAGCTTCGGTCACGATGACAAATCGGTGTCGCGCCTTCAGCTCCCGAAGGATGTCCAGACCGGCGAATCCCAAACCCTGAAACGAATAGGGTGAAGTCCGCGGTTTGAACAGTCCGCCACGAAACAGCCGGATCCCCTGCCCGTGCAGCAATTCGGCGATGGCCGCGACCTGTTCTCTGGACTCGACCGCGCAGGGGCCCGCGATGATCGCCACCGAACCATCGCCGATCCGCGCATCACCAACGTGAATGACGGTGTTCTTTCTCTGGAAGCAGCGGCTGGTCAACTGGAACACCGAACCGGTATCAATGGTCGATTCCACCAGAGGTGATCGGTCGAGAACGCCGACGGCCGCGGAGGAAAGCGGCGAAGTCACCACCAGTGACTGCTCGCCCCACTGCACCGGGTAGACTATCGCCCCGGTAGCGGTCAGTTCGTTTAAAAAAACTTCCAGTTGCTGGGGCCGGATCTTTTGTTTCAATACGGCAATCATTCAGCTCTCATCCTGTTCGCGAGCGGGCTCAATTATAGGGTATCGCCGACGGGTTGACAACGGATATCAGACCTTGCATAAAGTGTTAGCAATTCGTTAAAACAATAGATAATAAAGAGGATAACTATCGCTTTAGCCAAATTTCCTATGAGTTTTCCACATCTTCTGTTAGAAACTGAGGAATTCTTTTTTTCGCTTCAGGTTGCTGCATCAGCACAGTCAGCAGCGGTGTCAGGCTTCGGATTGCCCGACCACTGAGCTGTTCGATCCGGGCCATCAGCAGACGGGTGATTGCTTCATACTCCTCCGGAACCGGTTGTGCCGTCGGCAACCGGTCCGGAGCCGTGCCCAGAAATCTCTGGAAAGTTCGCTGCGCTTCCCGATAATCACCACCCATTCCGCCCGGTGACGCCGAAGTCGTACAAGTCCGGCAATGAAATGCCAGGGTGATTGGATTCAAACCGAGCGCCACCCTGTTCGCGTTGAACGGGCGGCCACAGACTTCACATGCGGACGGATCCGCCAGCTCTCCTTCCAGCCGGGCGATCAAGAATAGAAAATACCAGAGCAGAATTTCACGAAAGCCGTGACGGCCGACGCACCGCACCATGGCGTCTAGGAGACGGAACACCCGTTCGCCGGTCATCGGATCAATCTCGAGGACCATCCCGACTTCGGTTATCAACGACAGAAAGTAATAATCATGAAGAGATCCACGAGCGATGTCGACCCCGAATTGCAACGTGGCTCCGGACAGGATGCCGAGTCGATCCCCCTGCCCCGGCTTGAACTGGACGGTGATGAGATTGAACGGAGAGACGATCCCCAGATGACGGCTGCGGATTTTTTTCAATCCCTTGGCCATGAGGCGCACCTTGCCATGGTGGCGGGTCAGTAGGACCACGATTGCATCCGCTTCCGCAAACGGGTAAATCCGCAGAACGAGCGCGTCGTCCTCGAGGGATTGCATGGATCAGAGTCCGAAGGTGTTCAACATGAGCGTGCCCATCCCCAGAAAAATGGAGAAGCCGATGATGTCGTTCAGGGTGGCTACGAAAATGCCCGACGCCAGCGCCGGGTCAATCTTCATCCATTTGAATATCTGCGGGATCAGGCTTCCCCACACCGCCGCCAGAGAAATGTTGAGCCACATGGCCAGAAACATGATGATGCCGATCTTGTAATGACCGGTCCACACGAACTCGAGTCCGGAGGCAATCAACCCGGCGATGATGCCCAGCAGAAAACCACTGACCACACCGACCCGGAGTTCCTTGAGGATGAATTTGGAACGGGTCTGCGCGTCGAGCTCCCCCATGGCCATGCCGCGCACTGCGACCGTCATCGTCTGCGTGCCGGCATTCCCTCCCATGCCTCCGATCATCGGCATGAACAGGGCCAGGATGACGTACTGGTCGAGGGCGCCCCGGAACAGGGAGATTACCCAGGCCGTGAACAACCCGATACCGAGATAAATGGCCAGCCAGGGGACGCGTTTGCGAATGGACAGTCGTGCCGAAGTGTAGGCGTGGTCGTCGGTTTCGACGCCCGCCATGTAAAAAATATCCTCTGTAGCCTCTTCGCGGATGATGTCGATCACATCGTCCACGGTGACAATGCCGACCAGCCTGTTTTCATCATCAACCACCGGAATGGCCAGCAGATTGTAGTTGGCCACCTGGCGGGCTACTTCTTCCTGATCGGTCTCGGTGTGCACGCTGATCACGTTGGTCCGCATGATCTGTCGGAGCGTTACCTCGGGCGGATGGAACAGCAGCTGCTTCAGGGATAGCACCCCGAGCAGTTGGCCGGCGTCATTGACCACGTAGATATAGAAACAGGATACGGCTTCCCGTCTCTCTCGGAGTTTTTGAATGGCTTCACCCACCGTGACCTGCTGGTTCAGGCAGAAAACATCCGCGTTCATGATCCGGCCGGCGGTCTCGGCTTCATAACGCAGCAGACCGCGGACCGACGAAGATTCCTCAGCGGCCATCAGGGCGAGGATCTCACGGCCCTTGTCGTCCGGGAGGTCGGCGACGAAAAGGGCTGCATCATCCGAATCCATCTGTTGGAGGATCTTAGCGGCCAATTCGACGGGCAGGATTGCCAACAACTGCCCACCTGGTTTGGTGTGCAGTTCGCTGATTGACTCGGCTGCCAGGGCCAGGTCGGTGTCCGCCAGGACCTGCACCAGCCGGAGGCGTTCCGCCTCCATCAGATGCGCGAGCACATAGGCGATATCAGCCGCGTGAACTTTGCGGAGGATATTGGCCACATGCTTGTAATCGTCGCGCCGGATCAGTTTTTTCACCGAGTCCAGCAGCACGATCATCTTTCGGGTCTGTGTCATGATCGATTCTCGCGCCCGGATGCTCCACATTGTAACGACCTCGGCCGAATGCGGCAAGCAATTCGTGGCACCTGTCGCATCCGAATCGGTTCATCACGCCGCTGACGATCGAACCAAACGCGGTTCCGCAACGTAATATTCCAGGAAGATGAAAAACATTTGATCCTGGAAGCGAAATCAGTCATCTTAGTTTCGTATAATCCCGCCAAGGAGTTCAACCGGAGTGAAGCATGGTCGGCAGCGATAAAAATATGAAGATCAAGGATGTTGTTTCCCGAATGATTGTTCGGGCCATCCAGGCGCTGCCCGAGAATGACCGGAACATTTTCATTCTGAAGCATTACAAGAACCTCAGCGCAGAAGAAATATCCACACAGCTCCGGATGCCGGTTTGGGAGATCGAGCGATCGCTGCACCGATCTTCCCAATGGTTGCTGTGCCAGATGCATCCCACCCGGCGCGAAATCACCTCCGAGAGCTGAGCGCCGCCGGCCGCCGCCACTGCCATATCCAATCCTTACATTTCGCAGATTGGCGAGTTGCCCGTAAGTGCCTTTTTTGGTAAACTTGGCCACTTCGAGGACAATCGTGGACATGCGGCGAGCTGTTTTTTTTGATCGGGACGGGACCATCTGTCGGGATCTTGTCTACCTCAGTGATCCCGATCGGCTGGAATTGTTACCCGGTGTGGCGGATGCACTGCGGCGGCTTCAAGCGGCGGAGTATCTGCTCATCATCGCCACCAACCAATCGGGAATCGCCCGGGGATATTTGTCCGAGGACACACTGGCCCGAATCCACAACCGCCTGCATGACCTGCTTGGGAACCATGGCATCCGGATCACCGCCATCTATCATTGCCCCCACCTGCCGGATGGAGGCCTGCCCAAATACCGCCAGTCCTGTTCCTGCCGCAAGCCGGAGCCGGGCATGCTGTTGCAGGCGGCGCGAGAACACGGCATCGATCTGACACGCTCGTTCATGATAGGCGACAAGCTCAGCGATATCCAGGCGGGCCGGCGAGCCGGATGCCGCTCGCTCTGGTTGCAGCCGGAGCCTACGGTCGCCCCGTTGGATCACTCGATGCCTGACGGCCCCGATGCCGTCGTCGCCGACTTGACGGCGGCTGTCGACTGGATTCTCGGTACGGAGGCAACATGAAACCCACGCTGAAAGATTACACTCAGGTCATCGAGAAATTCAGGGGCGCAACCATCCTGCACATCGGTGACCTTGTGCTGGACCAGTTCCTCTTCGGGGAAATTTCCCGGATTTCACGTGAAGCGCCCGTGCTGATCTTGAAATATCGCGAGACCATCAACATTCCGGGCGGCGGCGCCAACGCCGTCAACAACCTGCTGTCGCTCTCCAGCCACGTCTACCCCGTGGGCATGCTGGGCAACGACGAGGCGGGCGACTGGCTGTTCAATTTTTTCCGAAACATGGGTGTGGACGTATCCGGCATCTTCCGCGGTGACGGCTACTGCACTCCGGTGAAAACCCGCGTGCTGGCCGGCGCATTTCATTCGTCCATGCAACAGATGCTGCGTATCGACCGGGAGGATCTCCATGGTCGCCCGGTCTGCTCCCGAGACGAACTCTTGGCCAAGGCGCTCAGCTTCCTCCCCAAAGTGGATGCGGTCGTTGTTTCCGATTACGGTTATGGAAGCGTAGAAAACCGCCTGATCAACGAGCTCTCCCAGCACTGCCGGCAGATGGAGTTGCCGCTGGTCGTGGACAGTCGTTTTGCCCTGCGGCACTATCATCATGTCACCAGCCTGACGCCCAACATCTCGGAAGTCGAGCAAGCATACCAGATGAGCATCGGCGAGGATCTGAGCAAGATGGACTTCGTCGCCAACCGGATTCTTGCGGAGCAGGATCTGGACGCCCTGCTGATCACACGCGGTCGCTTGGGCATGTCCCTGTACCGGCGTGACGAGAAACCCGTTCACATCTCGGTCTTCGGTTCCGACGAGGTGGCGGATGTCACCGGCGCCGGTGACACGGTCATCTCGGTTTACACGCTGGCGCTCGCCTGCGGCGCTTCGTTCGAGGTGGCCGCCCGAATGTCGAACTACGCCGGCGGCCTGGTGGTCATGAAACGGGGCACGGCGACGGTCTCGGACAAGGAGCTGCTGAGCGCCATCCGTTCCGACTTCAGCGCCCGGAGATTGCCCGGTTCATGAATCCCAAGCTCAAATCAGCGTCGGAGCTGGTCCCCATCCTGACTGCAGCGCGGCAGGACGGTCGGACGATTGTCATGGCCAACGGCTGTTTCGACCTGCTCCACGTCGGCCATGTGCGGTACCTGGAAGCCGCCCGTGCGCTGGGCGACCTGCTGGTGGTGGCGCTCAACAGCGACACCAGCATCCGTGACCTCAAGGGGCCTGGACAGCCGGTGATGTCCGAGATGGACCGCGCCGAGATCGTCGCCGCCCTGGCGGCGGTGGACTACGTCGTCATCTTCGCCGAGCCCGATGTCCGCCGCCTTCTGCTCACCCTGCGGCCGCACATTCAAGCCAAGGGCACGGACTACACGGAGGAAACAGTGCCCGAACGAGAGGTGGTGCTGGGGTACGGCGGACAGATTCGCATCGCCGGCGATCCCAAGGATCACTCCACTCGGGATCTGCTCGCGCGAATCCGTGCGATGAGCCCGCCGGCCGCCGGAGGAGACGACGCGTGAGTCTACAGAATGTTCTCGTCGTCAAGCTCGGCGCCATCGGTGACACCATTCACGCTGTCCCGGCCGTGACCGCACTCAAGGCGCTCGTGCCCGAATGCCAGATCACCTGGTGTGTGGAGCAACGCAGTGCGGCGATGGTCGAGTGCCTGTCACCGGTGAGTCGTGTCATTCGGCTCCATACGCACGGCTGGCGTCACGGCCGCCATCTGGCGGGCACCAAGAGCCCCTGGCGGTGCTTTCGAGACATCCGCGACACCCGCTACGACGTGGTCATCGATTTCCAAGGTCTGCTCAAATCCGCGGCAGTCGTCCGCCTGGCCCGGACGGGCCACCGGATCGGCTGGAGCAGAGAATCGTTGCGCGAACCGTCCGCCGCCCGTTTTTACGATGAACAGGTGGGCGCCGGTTCGGGACACGTGATCGACCGCTGCGCCCGGTTGGTGGCCTCACTCGGGGTCACCCTGCCTGTTCCCCGGATGTTTCCGTTCCGACTGCCGGCATCCGCTGACGCCCGTGCGGCAAAGGAACGTTCCGCGATGGATGGACGGCCCTTCATCATGATCAACCCGGGCGCCGGCTGGCCCACGAAGCAGTGGCCCGCCGAACACTACGCTCAGGTGGGTCGGCTGGTGCGGGAGCGCCTGGCTCGTGAAGTCGTCGTCACGTACGGTCCCCACGAGGAACACCTGGTTGAGCGCATGCGCCGCGAGGACAGCCGGATTCGGCCGCTCCGGTTGACTCTGACCGAGTTGGCCGCCCTGGCGAGGCACACCGACTGTTTCCTGAGCGGCGACACCGGCCCGATGCACATCGCCTCGGCCAGCGGTGCGCCGGTCGTCGCCCTGTTTGGACCCACGGACCCCATCCGGAACGGCCCGTTTCATCGGGACGACATCACGTTGCACCGCACCCTGCCCTGCTCCAACAGCTACAAGCGGCGGTGTGACGAGGCGATGCACCGCTGCATGGATTTCACCGTCGACGAAGTGTTCTCAGCCGTCGCCCGGCGGCTGCAGAGCGCGGAGGCCGCCGGTGAGCAATAAGAGTCGATTGCTGCAGAAACTGCGGGTTCCGATCGGTTTTATCTGCGCCGCGTTGTTCTTCCTGCTGAGCCGTCCGACCTGGTTGTGGCTGGCCACCGGCGCACCGCTCATCCTGGCCGGTCTGGCGATACGCGGCTGGGCCGCCGGGCATATCCGCAAAGGCCGGGCCCTGGCCACATCCGGACCATACGCCCGCACCCGGAATCCGCTCTATTTCGGATCCTTTCTGATGGGACTCGGATTCGCCCTGCAGAGCGGCTGGTGGCCGCTGGGGCTCGTGTTCGGCATCCTGTTCTTCCTCATTTACTGGCCGGTCATGCATCAGGAAGAACGGGAGATCGCCGCTGCTTACGGCCAGCCGTTCGAGGAGTACCGCCGGCGGGTACCGCTGTTCCTCCCCGCCTTCTCCGTCCGCATGAGCCTCACCGGCCAGCGGTTCAGCGTCGCTCAGTACCGCCGCAACCGCGAGTATCAGGCGACGATCGGCGTTATTCTCGTCGAGTTCATTCTGGTCTTGAAAATCCTCTTCCCCGTTCTTATGATCTGAACAATGGACCCGATCATCGAACTCAAAGGCGTCGGCAAGAAATACCGCATCTACCGGCATCCGCTGGATCGGGTCAAGGAGTTTCTGTGGCTGGGCCGGCGAAGCGCCCATGAGGAGCTGTGGGCGCTCCGGGACATCGATCTGGTCATCGAGCCCGGAGATTCCGTCGGCTTCGTCGGCAGCAATGGCGCCGGCAAAAGCACTCTGCTGAAGCTGATTTCAGGAATCTCGAGACCATCGGAAGGATCCCTGTCAGTCCGGGGCCGGATCTCCGCGTTGATGGAACTGGGAGCCGGATTCCACCATGAATTCACCGGTCGCGAGAACATCTATATGAACTGCTCGATCCTGGGCATGACTCGGCACGAGATCGACGCACGCATCCAGTCCATCATCGAGTTTTCCGAGCTGGGCGAATTCATCGACCGACCCATCAAAATCTATTCCACGGGAATGTTCATGCGGCTGGGTTTCTCCGTGGCCATCAACACCGATCCGGACATTCTGCTGGTGGACGAGATCCTGGCCGTAGGCGACGAGTATTTCCAGAGCCGGTGCTACCGGAAGATCAACGAATTCCGCGAGCGCGGCAAGACAGTGATCTTCGTCTCGCATGCGATCAACACCTTGCGTGGACTCTGCCGGCGAACCGTCTGGCTGGACGGCGGACGGATCATGGCCCAGGGAAGCAGCATCGAGGTGACCAACGCCTATCTCGATTTCCAGCGGGAACGGATCGGCCGGCAACTCCGCAAGGAACAGTCCGGGGGCCCTGCAGCGGTCACCGCAGCAACGGCCACAGATGATGCGCCGACTTCTCCGGACGGCCCCGTGCCGACCGACGAGACTCCGGGCGGATTGCCCAGCCGGATGGGCACCCGCGAAGCCGAGATCTACCGGGTGGAAATTCTGGATGAACACGAGCAGCCCCGAACGGTGTTTGACCACGGTGAAACGCTCTTGGTCCGCCTGTTCTTTCGGAGCCATACACGTGTGGCCAACCCGAACATCGGCGTGTCGATCTGGCGCAACGATAACGTGCTCTGCTACGGTTCCTCATCTGCCAAGGACGGCACCAGCCTGCCGGAAATGCCCGCCGACGGACGGTTGGATTTTGTCATTCCGCAGTGCCCGCTGATGAACGGCGATTACCAGGTCTCGGTGGCGATTTTCTGTCCCGATGACATTCATCCATATGATTTTCATAACCGACTCTATCCCTTCCAGGTCCGGTGCACGCGCCGGGATGAAGGCGTCGCGTATCTGCCCCATGTTTATCGCTACGTATTGGATGGCGGCGGCAAAGTCCTGGAGCGGCCGGCCGATCCCGCCTCGCCATCACGATGATCGCCGTCCGACCGGCGGCACAAAGCCGTTGATTTAGCAACTGAAAGAAACTACAATTTTTCAACGATTTGGAAGGATGGTTACCGGCATGCCGCAACAGGTCCTGATCCACGTCCATGGCAATCTGCCGGATGCCGAGCGTCCCACTGTGGGCAACGGATTGCGGGCCCGCCAGCTGGGATCGTCCCTGGCTGCGCAGGGGATCGCGGTGAGCTACCTCACCCACACTTCATTCTACCGGGACGCCCGACCTCCGGCTGCCATGTCCCTGTTCGACACGTCAACCGAATTTCTGAACATCATCAAGAGCCGCCGGCCGGATCTGCTGATCCTGATCCAGGGAGAAGGGCTGGAGATGATTCCCGAATCCGGTTGCGACACGCCGATCCTGGCGGACTGGATCGCCCCGCGCATGCTGGAATTCGCATTTCAGCGCCTGCCGCTGGAGCAGTGGCTGTTCCGCGTTCTGGCCGCGATGACCCGGGCTGACTATCACGCCTGCTGCACGGAACCGCAGCGGGCATACCTTTACGCCATGCTGCAGCTGGCGGGCGTGGCAATGGATCAGGCGTCCGTCGCCGTCGTGCCGCTGGCCGCCGTCGGCCCGGCCGTCGTGCACACGCCGTCGACCGGGCCCGATCCGGTGTTCGTGGCCGGAGGCGTGCATTGGCCATGGGTCCGATCGACCCGCTTTCTCCGCATCCTGCTTGAGGAGATGGATGCGGCCGGGCGCGGGGTGCTGAAGCTGTTCGGCGGCCGCTACCCGTTCGCGATCGACGCCGACCATTATCAGGACGCGGTGGAAACGCTCCCGCCCTCCCCGCGCTTGCGGTCCGGCGGACTGCTCCCCTACCCCGCTCTGCTGCAGGAATACGCCGCCGCGGACGTCGCAGTGGACCTCTTTGAAGAGAATCCGGAGCGACAGCTGGCGCTCTCGTTCCGGGAGATCGATTACCTCTGGTGCGGCTTGCCGATGGTGTGCGCACCGTTCACTTTCATGGCGCGCCACGTGAAGCAGTACGGGGCCGGCTGGGTGCCGCCGCACACCGACGATCCCGCGATCCGTCAGGTTTTTCGGGAAATCCTGAGCCTTCCCCGACCGCTGCCGGCCGGCTATTCCGAAGCGGCCCGGCGACTGACCCGCGAAGTTTTCGATGACCAGGCGGCGATCCAGCCGATCCTGTCCATTCTCAACGGACCGCTTCGCAAAGCGCCGCCGGCCGCCTCCCTGCTCCGATCCTCACTCAGCTGGGCGGAACAGGCCCGGACTGAGATGGACCGGCTCCTTCGAGAGACGCGGGCGTTGCGTGACGAGCTGGCCGCCCGCGACCGCGACTTGAACGCACTGCGCGAGCTGGAGAAGGAAAAGGAGCGCCATCTGTCCGAGTCGGGCGCCACGATCGCCGAATTGCGCCGTTATATCGCCGACAAGGAAACCAACCTCCAGCAGAGCATGAACCTGATCGCCGAAAAAGACCAGGCGCTCGGCTACCAGCAGGCCACCATTGGCCGCCTGGAGGAGCATGTCAACCATCTTCAAGAGGATGCGAACCGTCTGCGAGCTCAACTGGATTCGGAAACAAGCCAACTCCAGTCAGAATGCGACCGGCTCCGGCGGCAAGTGACCGGGCTGGAGCAGGCGCTCCAGGACATGCGCTCCAAATTCATGTACCGCGTCTACCGGAAGATCACGGGAAAGTGAAGTCGGCTGATGGCCATCGACTCGCTGCACATCTGCCTCATTTCGGAAGAATATCCACCGGACACCGGCTGGGGAGGCATCGGCACCTACACGTACAACCTGGCCCGGGGCTTCGCCGAGGCAGGCCATCGCGTGGAAGTCATCGCCGGAGCACTGGGCCCCGCCCAAACGGTGATTGACGCGGGCGTGAGCATCCACCGAATCGGGTTCGCCCCCCCCCGACAAGTCCTCAAGCGGATCGTCTACCGGGGATTTCAACTCGCCACCCGCCATGCGCCTTACCTGCGCCGCAAGCTTGAATTTGCCCAGGCCGCCAACCACATGGTGCGGACGATTCATCGGCGCGACCGGGTGGATATCTGTGAAGCCGCTGAATACGGCGCCAACGGATGCTTTGTCGCGCGAAACGGTGTGCCGTCGCTCGTGGTGAAAGTGCACACCCCGCTTCTGTTGAATTACCGGCTCAACGAACTGCCCGTCAACCGGGAGACCCGGTGGTGCGACCGGTTGGAACGCTATCAGGCGCGCCGCGCCCGGGCGCTGACTGCACCCAGCCGCAAGATGGCGGAGCTGGCCGCGGACTGGCTCGGCCACGGTCGCGTGCCCACGGTGGTGCCCAATCCCATCGACACACGCTGTTTCACCCCCGACGGCCCCCGAGCCGACCATCCACCTTACCTCTTCTTCACCGGCCGGCTGGAACGGCGCAAGGGCGTCCATGTGCTGCTGCAGGCTTTCCGCGGCATCCATCAACGGCATCCTGAGCTGCGTCTGGTATTGGCCGGTCATGACACACCCACCTTTCGTCTGAACGGGGCCAACCTCCATTTCAAGGAGTATGCCAACCGGACCGGACTGCTCGCCGGGCTGGACGACGCGGTGGAATTTCTCGGCCGGGTGGATCGGCTGGAGTTGCCGCCGTGGTATCGCGGCAGCCTCGCCTGCGTCTTCCCCTCGGCGGATTTCGAGAATTTTCCGTACACCTGCCTCGAAGCGATGGCGTGCGGCCGCCCGGCGGTGGTCACGGACGCGGGCGGCATGGCCGAGATGGTCGAGGACGGCCGGAGCGGCCTGTGCGTTCCAGCCGGGTCACCTGAGGCGCTGGAGGCGGCCATTGAGCGCCTGGTGACCGAGCCGTCGTTGGCTCAGCAGCTGGGCGCGGGCGCGCGTCAGCGGGTGATCGAGGCGTACAACCTGGCTGCTGTCGCTCGGCGGACGCTGGCCGTTTATCGCGAGGTGCTGGACGCGTGAAACGCCTTGATGTCCCCATCTCGATTTTGGTATGCACCCGCAACCGTCCTGACGACCTGCGGCGATGCGTGACGTCCATCCTGGGCGGTCGGTTCAGTCGCTTCGAATTGCTGGTGTTGGACCAGAGCGACGGTGAGGAGTCCGCGGCCTTTCTCGAATCCCTCGCCGATCCCCGCGTGCGGCTGATCCGAACCGAGACCCGCGGCCTGGCCCGGGCGCGCAACCTCGCCGTTCTCAACGCCGCCGCGCCGATCGTGGCGTTCACCGATGACGACTGCATCTGTGATCCCGGCTGGATCGAGGCGATTGTCGCCGAATTCGACCGACATCCCGAGATCGATGGTCTATTCGGCCGGGTGTTGCCGTGGGGCGACCGGTTCGCAGATGGATTGTTTTGCCATTGTCTCATCGCCGACGAGGATGAACGGATCGTCGCCGAGCCGGTGCCGCCCCACCGCTATCTCGGCCACGGCAACAACATGGCGTTCCGGATCCGGCTGTTTCAAGCGATCGGCTTGTACAACCCGCAGATGGGTGCCGGCTCACGTGTGCGCAGCGGCGAGGACACGGACGTGACGTACCGTGCCCTGCGGGCCCGCCGGGGCATCAAGTACTCACCACGCCCCATGGTCCACCACAACAACTGGAATGATCTCGATGCGGCGGACCGTTTGGACTTGGGTTATGTGATGGGGTTCGTGATGGTGTTTGGTAAATTCTTCCTGTTGGGTGATCGCGTCGCCGGCCGTTGTCTTATAGAACGTCTCGGCGAACTGGTCCGTGACTTGGCTGAGAGTTTTAGTTATCGAGACTGGCGTAAATTTCGTAAAACAATCATAAAATTCGGTTATTATGCATGGGGGATTCCTTTGGCTGTATACTTCCGCTTTCGAGGCGACATGCCTTGGCCAGCCGACGGCGACGCCAGTCTGATCCGTCAATAATATTCGATGGTTATCGGTATTGGAATGAATGTCAGGACAAAGATCGTCAAGGCGAGGAGCGCCACCAGTTTTCGATTGCGGTTAATTGGCTCTCCGTCGTTTACTGTCGGTGGATGCCTCAATTTCATGAAAAACAGAATCACGGCGAACACCAGGTAGCCGGGCACCGGCCATGAGAGAATCGATGTGCCCAGCAGTCCCGCGAAACAGGCGATGGATATGATCCGATGTCCGCGGGGGCCCAGCACCGCATACACAATGTGGCCGCCGTCGAGCTGGCCGATGGGGAGCAGGTTGATGCTGGTGGCGAGAAAACCGAAAAAGGCCGCCCATCCCAGCGGATGCAGGGCGATGGCTTCGACGCCGGCCGGAAAGAACAGCCGGAACAGCCACGCGGTGAGCAGCGAGTCCCCGAACACCAGGACCTCGCCCTCATAGGCATAGGCAGATGGTACGCTGAGCATCAAACCCGCCACGAATATGGGTATGGCGGCCGCTATCCCGCACAGCGGCCCCATCACCCCCACGTCAAAGAGCTGCCGGCGGTTCATGAAGGGCGTCCGGATCTTGATGAACGCCCCCATGGTGCCGAAATTCTGCCCCAGGAGCGGAAATGAGGGGAACGGAATGGGAAAAGGCGGCGTTGAGCGGATGCCGTACCTCCAGCAGGCCATAAAGTGGCCCAACTCGTGGCAGATCAGGATGAACAGCAGTGCGGCGGCGTAGGGCAGACCGCGCAGTACGATCCAGGGCTTGGTCAACAGTTCGGTGATGACGTCCAGATCCCAGCCGGCGGCCATCCGGTACTGCAGGTCCCAGCCATAGCCGGCCAGGGTGGCGGTGATAAACGTCGCCACCAGCAGAAGGCCGGCGATAATCAGGTTCTTCTTTTCGGTTTGAAAAAATACCCGGGTTGTCAGTGGTGGCCGGTTGTTCCACGTCTCCGTCGCACCCGGCCAGGGATCCAAAGATGGTTCAGCCAATCAGCGTCCGTCAGTCGATGAGCTCGGATTCCAGGTTCTTGCCGGGCTTGAAGCGCACGGTCTTGCCTACCGGAATCTGCTTCACTTCACCGGTTTTGGGATTGCGGCCGATGCCCGTTTTGCGGTTCTTGACCATCAGCACGCCGAATCCGCGCAACTCGATCCGCTCTCCGTCCTTCAAGGCTTCCTTCATGACATCGAAGAAACCGACCACCACCTCCGCTGCTTTGACCTTGGTGATTCCCAGCCGGTCGGCTACTCTCTGGACAATATCTTGCTTGATCACGCGAAAACCTCCCGGGACTTAATTTTCCGAGTGCTTGATATATCAATTACACAATGCACCGAAAAAAATCAACTGAAAAATGAGAAATCTTTTCGCCTTGAATTATTTACAGCCGGGTGCTACACTCGCGTCCTTTATTCGGCCTCATTGCGCGGAGTTGAATCATGGCGGAGATATACCCATTTCGAGACATTGAAAAGATCTGGCAGTCACGCTGGGATGAGCATCAGGTCTTCCGCTCCACCGAAGGCGGCGACCGACCCAAGTACTACGTCCTGGAGATGCTTCCCTACCCCTCCGGCCGGCTGCACATGGGGCATGTCCGCAACTACAGCATCGGTGACGCGCTCAGCCGCTTCAAGCGGATGAACGGATTCAACGTTCTGCATCCGATTGGCTGGGACTCTTTCGGCCTGCCAGCGGAAAACGCCGCCATCAAACACGGCATCCATCCCGAAAAGTGGACGCTCGACAACATCGCCTTCATGAAGACGCAAATGAAACGGCTGGGGTTCAGCTACGACTGGGCGCGTGAGACCACCACCTGCCTGCCCGAGTACTACCGCTGGAATCAGTGGTTTTTCCTCGAGATGTACAAGCGGGGGTTGGTGTACAGAAAGCACGGCCTGGTCAATTGGTGCAATGTCTGCCAGACCGTTTTGGCCAACGAGCAGGTTGTCAACGGCGGCTGCTGGCGTGACGGCAGCGCCATCACCCAGAAGAAGTTGGCCCAGTGGTGCATCCGGATCACCGATTACGCCGAAGAGTTGCTGGATGAGATCGACCGCCTCGACGGGTGGCCGGAGCGCGTCCGAACCATGCAGCGGAACTGGATCGGCCGTTCCGTCGGCGCCAAGGTATGCTTCGCTGTGGACGGTTTCGCGGAGCGCATTGAAATCTTCACCACCCGGATCGACACGATCTACGGTGCCAACGCGATCATCCTGTCGCCCGAGCACCCGATGGTGGAGGCCCTGATCGAGACTCACCCCGAACAGGCCCGTCTGCGCGAGGCCATCGACACAATCATCCGCCGGATCCGGACCGACCGTTCGTTCGTCGACACCGAAAAGGAAGGCATCTGCCTCGACCGTTACGCGGTGAATCCGTTCAACGGCGAGCGTCTGCCCATCTGGATCGCCAACTTCATCCTGATGGAGTACGGCACCGGCGCCATCATGGCGGTACCCGCCCATGACGGCCGCGACCGCGAATTCTCGCTCAAGTACGATCTGCCCATCCGCCCCGTCGTGGCGCCGGTCGACGGCTGTTGCGCCGAGGGTGAGCTGTACGATGCGTACGGCGTCCTGATCAACTCGGGCGAGTACTCCGGCCTGACGTCGGAAGCCGCGATGGACCGGATGTCCCGGCGGGCGGAAGCCGAGGGCTTCGGCTGCGCCACCGTGACTTTCCGGATGCGCGACTGGGGCATCTCCCGTCAGCGCTATTGGGGTACGCCCATTCCCATCGTCCATTGCGAGGCGTGCGGCCTGGTGCCGGTGCCAGAGCAGGAACTACCCGTGCTCCTGCCGCCCATGGAACGAATCGATTACCATGGCGGCTCGCCGCTGGAAAACATCACCGAATTCGTCCACACCCGGTGCCCGAAGTGTGGCGGCCCGGCGCGGCGGGACACCGACACCATGGACACGTTCATCGATTCGTCCTGGTACTACCTCCGATACACCGATGCGCAGATCGCGTCCGCGGCCATCGATCCGGCCAAGGTCGCCTACTGGTTCCCCGTGGACATTTACATCGGCGGCATCGAGCACGCGGTGGGCCACCTCACCTACACCCGGTTCTGGTGGAAGATGATGCGCGACCTGGGCATGGTGAAAGGCTCCGAGCCGGTGACGCGCCTGCTCACCCAGGGAATGGTGATCAAGGACGGCGCCAAGATGAGCAAGTCACTTGGCAACATCGTGGATCCGGACTATCTCATCGAGCGCTTCGGCGCCGACACCAGCCGCCTGTTCATCCTCTTTGCGTCCCCGCCGGAGAAGGATCTCGACTGGAGCGACCAGGGCATCGAGGGGTGCTTCCGGTTTCTGAACCGCGTGTACCGGATCGTCACCAAACACGCCCACTGGCTCGCCGCGCCCGCCCCGCTGCCGGCGGAACCGACGGAGCGTCAGCTGCTCCTGCTGCGCAAAACCCACCAGACCATCGCCAAGGTCACATCCGACATCGAGGAGCGCCTGCAGTTCAACACCGCCATCGCCGCCTGCATGGAGCTGACGAACGAGCTGTACGCGGCGGATAACGCCGGGTTGGACGCCCCCGGCGACCGGGCGGTCTTCCGACACGCGGTCGAGGCGCTGATTCTGATGTTCTCCCCGTTCGTGCCTCATCTGGCCGAGGAGCTGTGGGCCCAGACCGGCCACGGCACCTATGTTCTGGACAGCGCCTGGCCGCAGGCGGACCCCCGCTACCTGGTCGCCGAGTGCGTGGAAATTCCCATCATGGTGAACGGCAAGCTCCGCGCCCGAGTCCAGATCCCCGTTGACGCGGACGAGGCCTCAGTGAAAGAGTTGGTATTCGGCGTGCCACGCATCCAGCAGCTGCTGGCCGAAGGCACCCTGAAGAAACACTTGTACGTCAAGAACAAGGTGTTTAACATAATCCTGAAATGATCCGCACGATCGCCATCTTCGTCCTTGGTGTGGCCCTGGCTGCCTGCGGCTACAAGATGTCCGGACGCTACAACGGCCTGCCGGAGCACATCCGCACGATCGCCGTGCCCACCTTCACCAATCAGACGCTGCGCAGCGGCCTGGAGCAGACGCTGACGAGCGCGGTCAAGAAAGAATTCCTCCAGCGCGGCAGCTATCGGATCGTCTCCGATCCCGCGGCCGCCGATGCCGTGCTCGGTGTGAAAATCCTCAACTATGCAATCACTCCCATCGGAGTCAAGGGGCAGAACGTCGGCACCGTGTTTCTCCTGATGATCGAACTGGACATCCAGTTCACCGACCGCCGCGACGACAAGGTGTTGTTCAGGGACGGTCGATTCGTCATCCGCGAGGAGTACGCGCTTTCCGATCGCGCGGTCGATTTTTACATCGAGGACGCTCCGGCCGTGGAACGCGCGGCGCGCACCTTCGCCGCCGGCCTGGTGGCCACGCTCCTCGAGTCGTTCTGAGCATCCATGGACGGAGGCTATTACCACTATTGGGATTTTGAGAACCGGCTCAAGAACAAGTCCCTGGGCCGGTTGCTCGCCTTCTTCGGCGACGAGACCTTCCTGCGACGCCGCGCGCTGGCCATGCTGCGGGATCACTACTTCCCGCCGGAGAGCGAGGCGGGGCTCAACGATCTGGCCGTCGATCTCACCGAGGGCAGCCTGCAGGATTTTCTCAACCAGGCCCGCACGCTGCCGATGCTGTCACCCGTCAAGCTGTTGATCCTGAAAAATGCCAACCGGCTGCCGGCGGGCGAACTCCACCGACTGAGCGACTATTTCCAGCACCCGGCGGCTAAGACCGTGGCGGTGTTCGAATTCGCGCCCGATTTCAACCCGAAGCGGCCCCGTGACCACACCGCCGCGGAGAAAAACCTGCTCAAGCTGGTTGAGGCCCACACCACCTGTTTTTTCTTCCAGCACCTGCGCCTGGAGGCCCTGGTGAGTTTCCTGCAGCGCTATGCCGACTCGGAACGGTACGGACTTGACCGGCCCACCATCCAGTATCTAGCCGAACGGCTCGGCGGCGACATGGAACTCATCGTCAGTGAGATGGAGAAGCTGTACCTCCATGCCGGTGCGGGGGGAGTCGTCGAGCGGGCCGACATCGAGCGTCTGAGCATCCGGAATCCCATGGCCACCATCTTCGACATGCTGGACGACCTGGCCTGCCGGCAGGTGAAATCCGCCCATGCGCGTCTCACCACCCTGCTGGACGGCGGCGAGCACCCGCTGGGCATCCTCATCATGCTCAACCGGTTCTTCCAGCAGGTGGCCGTTTACAAGAGCCTCCGCAACAAGGGGGCGACCGAGAAGGAGATCCTGACGCACATGCGGTTGCAGGCCTTCCAGCTGAAGAACATCGAACGGGCGCATTGCAACTACACGGCCGAGGAGGCGTGGCACTGTCTCAGTCTGATCGGCCAGGCGGAAGAGGATTTCAAGAGCATCCGGGTGAGTCCCCGCGACCACATGGAGTTCCTGCTGCTCCGGCTGTGCGCCCGCGACGACATAGCGAGCCGGTCGTGACGCGCCACCGGTCGGCCGCACCACCGCTGCAAGTCGCGATCCGGTAATGATTCCGCCGAGATCTGTTTCACCCCGTGTCGTTCTCTGCTATAATCGGTTCACGAACGGATAACACAATGCATCCGAAGATCTACCTCAAACCGGGCAAGGACAAACCCGTATTGGCCCATCATCACTGGGTATTCTCCGGCGCCATCATGAAGAAGGATCCGGAGGTTGTCTCCGGCGGTGTGGTGGACGTTTACTCCTCCGACCACAAATATCTCGGAACCGGGTATTTCAACGAGCTGACCTCCATCGCTGTCCGGATGCTCACCTTCGAGCCCACCCAGATCGACGGCAACTTTCTCTGGAACAAGATTTACCGGGCCTGGCAGATGCGGCAGAAGCTGTTCGCCGACGGCGGCACCAACTGTTATCGGGTCCTCTTCTCCGAAGGCGACTTCCTGCCCGGACTGATCATCGACCGCTACGACAACTGCCTCGTCATCCAGATCCAGACCCTGGGCATTGACCGATTCCGGGAACAGATTCTGGAAATCCTCGAGGTCATGATGAAACCGGCGGCCATCTATGAGAAAAGCGAGGGTGCCGCCCGGCAGGAGGAAGGTCTCGAGAGCGTCTCCAAGCTCCATTACGGCACGCTGCCGGAACGGGGTGTGATCGTCGGCGAAAACGGCATTCGCTATCTGGTGGACATCCCCGGCGGCCAGAAAACCGGCTTCTTTCTCGACCAGCGGGACAACCGGCTGTTGATCCGCCAGATCAGCCGGGGCCGGTTGATGCTGAACTGCTTCGGCTACACCGGGGGCTTCGCCGTCAATGCCGCTTCCGGTGGCGCCACGCGGACGGTGAGTGTCGAATCGTCAGCAGCCGCCCTGGAACTGACCCGGGAGAATTTCCGGCTCAACCAGCTCGATCCGGACGCCCATGGCTTCAGCCAGCAGGATGTGTTCCAGTTCCTGCGGGAAGACGACACCCGGTATGACCTGATCGTCCTGGATCCCCCGGCCTTCGCCAAGCGGCAATCCTCCCTCTCGGCCGCCTACCGGGGCTACAAGGACATCAACCTGAATGCCATGAAGCGCCTCAAGAGCGGCGGATACCTGCTGAGCTGCTCCTGCTCGTACTATATCGATCAGTCGTCGTTCCAGAAGATTCTCTTCATGGCCGCAGTGGATGCCGGCCGCGAGGTGCAGATTCTCGGCAAACTGCCCCAGCCGCCCGACCATCCCATCAACATCTTCCACCCGGAGAGCGAGTATCTCAAGGCGGTCCTATGCCGGGTTTACTAGTCGACCTGGAAGCTGTCCGCCGGGAAGCCCGCACCTTTTTCCACAACGCCCGCGGCTCCCATGACTGGGAGCATTCCGAGCGGGTGTTCCGCCTGGCCTGGCGGATCGCCATGCGCGAGGGGGCCGATCCCAACGTCGTGCTACCGGCGGCCCTGCTCCACGACATCGGCCGGGACACCGAATTCCACGCGGAAGGCCGGGTCTGTCACGCGGCGGTGGGCGCCGCGCTGGCCCGCGACGTGTTGAAGCGAATCGGTCTGGAGCCCGTGCTTTCGGAACGAATCTGCCACTGCATCGCGAGCCATCGCTACCGGGGCGAGGTGCGCCCCCAGACCATCGAGGCCGAAGTGCTCTTCGACGCTGACAAATTGGATTCCATCGGCGCCGTGGGTATCGGCCGGGCCTTCCTCTTCGCCGGCGAAGTGGGGGCGCGGCTGCACGATCCCGCGGTGGATCCCGAGAAAAGCCAGCCCTACACCCCGGACGATACCGCCTACCGGGAGTATCTGGTCAAGCTGCGCCACATCAAGGACCGGATGCTCACGGAGACCGGACGGGAGATCGCCGAAGACCGCCACCGCTACATGACGGAGTTTTTCGACCGGCTCAACAAGGAAGTCCAGGGGATTCTCTAGGACCACCTTGACTTTCCCCGCACCGGATGCTAAAAGGCCGATTGGTAGGACCGCTCGGATGCATGAAGTATCGCTCGCCCAGGACATCCTGGCCATCATCATGGCATCCCTGAAAAACCGGACGTTCGAAAAGGTCGTCGCCGTAAACCTGAAGATTGGACCGGTGTCAGGGGTGGATCCCGAAGCCCTCCGCTTCGCCCTGGCGGTGGTGACCGAGAACACACCACTGGCGGGCGCCGACTTCCGCATCGAGACGCCGCCCCTGCGACTGGAGTGCCGGGACTGCCGGCAGCAGTTCGCGGTCGCCGATTTCGCTTTTTCCTGCCCCGCTTGCGGCTCGAACCGCATCCAACTGCTCGCGGGCGATGAGATGGAAGTGGTTAATCTGGAAGTCCTGGAGCAAGCGTGAAGGAAATTGTCCCCATCCAGCAGAAGGTCGTGGCCCGGAATGACGACCTGGCGGCGCGCCTGGCCGGGTTGTTCGCCGATCGCCGGATCTACGTGTTCAACCTGCTGTCGTCGCCGGGCAGCGGGAAAACCAGCCTGCTGGAGCGCCTGCTGCCCCGCCTGTCGGCGCAGCTGCGCTGCGGCGTAATCGAGGGTGATGTCCAGACCGAAAACGACGCCCGCCGAATCGCCCGCGTGGGTGCGCCCGTCCGGCAGATCATCACCTGCGGTGCGTGCCACCTGGATGCCCAGATGATTCTCGACCATATCGACGGTCTGCCGTTGGACAACCTGGACGTCATCTTCATCGAGAACGTGGGCAATTTGGTTTGCCCGTCGTCCTACTGGCTGGGAGAGGACTCCCGCCTGGTCATCCTGAGCACCACCGAGGGGGACGACAAGCCAGCCAAGTACCCTGCCGTCTTCCGCAAGGCCGATCTGTTGGTCATCAACAAGATCGATCTGCTTCCCCACACGGACTTTGATCCGGACCAGGCTGTCCGTTATGCGCGCGGTCTGAATCCCGACCTGGTCGTGTTCCCGGTTTCGTGCCGGACCGGCGACGGCTTGGACGTCCTGGCCGCATGGATCGTGGACAAGGTTTTGAAAAAAAAGGATTCGTCGTCGTGAGCCGCCCTTCCTCTCGCCGCATCGTCCGCATCCAGGGAATCGTTCAGGGCGTGGGATTCCGCCCTTTCATCCACCGGCTGGCCATCGAGCTGGGATTATCCGGTTCCGTATGCAACGATGCCGGCGGCGTCCTGGTGGATGTCGAAGG
>JAAYUB010000176.1 GCA_012517875.1 Acidobacteriota bacterium
AGCCATGCAACACCTGTGGCCGAGCCCCTTGCGGGGAACCGACGTTTCCGCCGGCGTCTCGGTCATGTCAAGCCCTGGTAAGGTTCTTCGCGTTGCGTCGAATTAAACCCCACGCTCCGCTGCTTGTGCGGGTCCCCGTCAATTCCTTTGAGTTTCAATCTTGCGATCGTACTCCCCAGGCGGAATGCTTATCGCGTTAGCTCCGGCACGGACACCTCTCGATGCCCACACCTAGCATTCATCGTTTACGGCCAGGACTACCGGGGTATCTAATCCCGTTTGCTCCCCTGGCTTTCGCGCCTCAGCGTCAGTTGCTGGCCAGCAAGTCGCCTTCGCCACCGGTGTTCTTCCCAATATCTACGCATTTCACCGCTACACCGGGAATTCCACCCTCCTCTCCTGTACTCTAGCCAAGCGGTTTCCAGCGCAATTCCTCAGTTGAGCCGAGGGATTTCACACCAGACCTGCCTAGCCGCCTACGCGCCCTTTACGCCCAGTGATTCCGAACAACGCTAGCCCCCCCCGTATTACCGCGGCTGCTGGCACGGAGTTAGCCGGGGCTTCCTTTGGAGGTACCGTCAGAGCTTCGTCCCTCCTGACAGGGCTTTACGTTCCGAAGAACTTCATCACCCACGCGGCGTCGCTGCGTCAGGCTTTCGCCCATTGCGCAAAATTCCCCACTGCTGCCTCCCGTAGGAGTCTGGACCGTGTCTCAGTTCCAGTGTGGCCGGACACCCTCTCAGGCCGGCTACCCATCGCAGCCTTGGTAGGCCATTACCCTACCAACTAGCTAATGGGACGCGGGCCCCTCCTCTAGCGCCCGAAGGCTTTGAAGTCGACTAATTATTTAGCGACTTGTTATGCGGTATTAGCCCCGCTTTCGCAGGGTTATCCCCCACCAGAGGGCAGGTTACCCACGTGTTACTCACCCGTTTGCCACTTTACTCATCCCCCGAAGGGGACTTTCACGTTCGACTTGCATGTGTTAAGCACGCCGCCAGCGTTCATTCTGAGCCAGGATCAAACTCTCCAGTTAATTTGCTGAACCGCTTGCGCGGATCATCTGCGGAAAGTTTGCAAGACTTCATGTCTTTTGTTCAGAATTGACAGGCACGCTAAACCTGGTTTTCAAAGATCAACCCGTTCGACTGCCCCTGCGGGCAATTTTTGATGCTATCAAAGTGATGATATCTTGTCAAGACCCAAAGTGTTCCTGCTTCAAGAAACACATCGCGTGTGGGTCTTTACAGGTGGTCGGAATCGGGTCTCTAAAGATCGTGTCCCAGCGGACAGGGGTGTATTATAGAGAGCTAAAATCAGAATGCAAGCTTTTTTTTCATTTTTTTTCGAGCAGCCGGCGGCCGTCCAGAAACCACCGGCCGGCGAGGATCTTCGCGATCGCCTCGGCGTAGAGCCGGTGCTCCTCGACGAGGATCCGCGCCGCCAGCTCCTCCTCGGTGTCGTCGTCGCGCACCGGCACGACGGCCTGCGCGACGATGGGGCCGCTGTCCACGCCCTCGTCGACGAAGTGGACCGTGCAGCCGCTGAAGCGCACGCCGTGCGTCAGCGCTTGCCGCTGCGCGTGCAGGCCGGGGAAAGCCGGCAGGAGCGACGGGTGGATGTTGAGGATGCGCTGCGGAAACCGCCGGATGAAACCGGGTCCCAGCACCCGCATGAAGCCCGCGAGGCACACCAGCTCCACAGCCTGCGCCTCAAGCACGTGCGCGATCGCGTCTTCGAACTCGCCCTTGGTCCGGCCTGCGCGCTCCACGCAGAACGCCGGCAAACCCAGCTCCCGCGCCCGCGCCAGTCCCGGCGCGTCGGGCTGGTCCGACACCACGCCGGCGATCACCGCGTTCAGCCGGCCCGCGGCGATGTGCCCGTGAATGGCCAGAAAATTGGAGCCCCGCCCCGAGAGCAGGATGCCCAGCCGCTTCATCGCAGGACCACCCCGCCGGCACCCGCCGTTACCGCACCGATGCGGTAGACCGCGCCCTCCGTCCCGCGCAGCATCGTCTCGACTTCGTCGGCGGCGTCCGGCGCCACGATGACCGCCATACCGATGCCCATGTTGAACACGCGGAACATCTCCGCCTCGGCCACGCGCCCCTCGCGGGCCATGAAGGTGAAAACCGGCGGCACCGGCCACGCGCCGCGGCGGATCTCCACGCTGCAGCCGGCGGGGAGGATGCGCGGGATGTTCTCCAGCAGGCCGCCGCCGGTGATGTGCGCCAGCGCCCGCACCAGGCCCCGCTCGAGGCAGGGTCCGAGCGATTTCAGGTAGCCCCGGTGCGGCCGCAGCAGCACCTCGCCCACCGTGCCGCCCAGCTCCTCGACGGGCGTCTCGGGCCAGAGCCCCAGGTGGTCGAAGAATATTTTCCGCGCCAGCGAATAACCGTTCGTGTGCAGGCCGGCTGACGGCAGGCCCAGCACGACGTCGCCGGGGCGCACCGCCGAGCCGTCGAGGATCCGCCCGCGCTCCACGACGCCCACGATGAAGCCGGCCAGGTCGTACTCGCCCGCGTCGTAGAAGTCGGGCATCTCGGCGGTCTCCCCGCCGATGAGGGCGCAGCCGAACTCGCGGCAGCCACGGACCAGTCCGTCCACCACCTGGGTCACCACCTCGGGTTTGAGGACACCGGTGGCGATGTAGTCGAGGAAGAACAGGGGCCGCGCCCCCTGGACCAGGATGTCGTTCACGCAGTGGGCCACTAGGTCGTAGCCCACCGTGTGGTGGACGCCGGTCAGAAAGGCGATCTTCAGCTTCGTGCCCACGCCGTCGGCGCTGGCCACCAGCACCGGCTCCCGCTCGGCGCCCGCGTCCAGCCGGAAGAGACCGCCGAAGAGGCCGAGCTCGCTCAGCACCTGCGGATTGAACGTGGTGCGCACCAGCTCCCGGATCCGCCGTTTGGCCTGGTTGCCGGCGTCGATGCTCACGCCGGACGCGGCGTAGGAGAGTCCGTCGGAATCGTTCATGCCGTCCTCACCCGATCGGTTTGCCGGCGGAACGGCCGGCGCGTGATCCCATTGTAACCCGGCGGCCCGTCCCTGCGCAACGCCGCCGCCCGTCGGGGCGTCTTTCCGATTGATTCATCCGCCCGTCCTCATTAGAATGATTGATCGATCGAAGGAGCCTATCCATGTCCAGCCTGCTGATCCGCGACGGTGTCCTGGTGGATCCGACCGCCGGCCTCGAGCGCCCCGGGCACCTGCTGGTGCGCGACGGGGTGATCGCCGCGATCGATCCGCGCGGCGCCGCCGCCGACCGCGTGGTCGACGCGGCCGGTGCGTACGTCCTTCCCGGCTTCGTGGACATGCACGTCCACCTGCGCGAACCGGGCTTCGAGCACAAGGAGACCATCGCCACCGGTCTGCTGGCCGCCGTGCGCGGCGGGTTCACCGCCGTGGCGCCCATGCCCAACACGCAGCCCGTCTGTGACTCGCCCCAGGTGTACAAGCTGGTGCTGGACCGCGCCGCCGCCGTCCGCCTCGCGCACGTGCACCCCATCGCCGCCATCACCACCGGGAGCCGCGGCACGGAGCTGGCCGACTTGGCCCGGCTGGCGGCGCTCGGCTGCCGCGCCTTCTCCAACGACGGGCAGCCGGTCGAGGACGCGGCCACCATGCTCCGGGCAATGGAGGTCGTGCGGCGCCTCGGCGGGGTCGTCATCGACCACTGCGAGGACAAGACCCTGTCGCGGGGCGGCGCCATGCACGCCGGCCCCGAGGCCGAGCGGTGGGGTGTCACCGGCCAGACCCCGCTGGCCGAGGAGGTGCACATCGCCCGTGACGTGCTCTTGGCCGAGGCGACCGACTGCCGCCTGCACATCCCCCACCTGTCCACGGCCCGCGGGCTGGAGCTGGTGCGCTGGGCGCGGCGGCGGGGCGTGGCCGTGACGGCGGAGGCGGCGCCGCACCATTTCTGCCTCTCCACCGCCGACATGCCGGGCCCCGATCCGAACTACAAGATGAACCCGCCGCTCCGGCCGCCGGCCGACCGCGACGCCCTGATCGGCGGACTGGCCGCCGGCGACATCGACGCCATCGCCACCGACCACGCCCCCCACGCGGACGCCGAGAAGGCCCGCGGCTTCCAGGACGCGCCTCCCGGCGTGATCGGTCTCGAAACCGCCGTCCCCCTGATCATGGACCGGCTCTACCACACCGGCCGGATGGGCATCGGACAGATCGCCCTGGCCTGCGCCGTCCTGCCGGCCCGGATCCTGGGCGCGCCGGCGCGCTCGCTCCAGCCGGGCGCCGCCGCGCACCTGACCCTGATCGACCCCGACCGGCCGACCGTCATCGCCCGGGACGGGTTCGCCTCCCGATCCCGCAACACGCCCTTCGAGGGCTGGCGGCTGCGGGGCGCCGTGCGGGCCACCATCGTCGACGGCGAGGTCCGCTATCATATTAATTGAAACCCGGGTGCGCCAGACCCGTAGAATGGGTTGAGTCGAGAGCGACATGCAGGAGTTCGAGCAGCACGCGATCAATCGTGTCCTCAACGGCGACAGCTCGGCCTACGAGGACCTGGTCAAGCGGTACGAGAAATCGATCGTCAACTACATCTACCGCTACATCATCAACTACGAAGAGGCTCTCGACATCGCCCAGGAGGTCTTTGTCAAGGCGTACTACGCGCTGGACTCGTACAACAACGCGTTTCGCTTCTCGACCTGGCTGTACCGGATCGCCCGGAACACCGCCATCGACTGGCTTCGCAAGAAGCAGTTGAACACCCGCTCTTTGGATGAATCCAGGACCTACAAGGACAAGGACGTGGCGCTGCAGGTCCCGACCGAGGACGACACCCCCGAGCAGATGATCTGCAACCGGGAGTTCATCCGGCTGTTCAACGACGCGGTCGAGTCGCTTCCGGACGAGTACCGCGAGGTGATCACGCTGCGCCACATCAACCACTGTTCGTACCTGGAGATCGCCGATATCTGCGATATCCCGATCGGCACCGTCAAGAACCGGATCTTCCGGGGGCGGGAGCTGATCCGCAAGAAACTGGAGGGCAAGGTCCTATGAACCCGGTCTGCTCGGAACTGAACATCATCCTTTATATTGAACGGGAGCTCCCCGAAGCGGAGATGCTGCGCACGGAACAGCACCTGGCCCGCTGCGCGGCGTGCCGCCGGCTCCTGCACGAGCACCGGCTGGTGCGGCTGACGCTGATCCGCGCCTCCGAGGTGGGGGTGCCCGCCGAGTTCACCGCCCGGGTCATGGCCGAGATCCCCTCGCCGTTCCACCGCTTCCTGACCACGGCCCGGGAGAAGATCCTCGTGGCCGCCGCCGCGATCACGCTGACGGTCGCCGGCGTCTTCTCCTACCTGGCCGGACAGGCCGCGCCGAACCTGGGCGGGCTGATGTCGCTCCCGTGGTGGAACCGGATCTTCGCCCAGAGCTTCAGCCTGCTGGCCGACTCCTTCCTGCTCGTGCTGTACCTGACCCGGTTCGCGCTCTCGGTCCTGCTGCTCCTCGCCGAGGGGTTCGTCTTCGGCCTGGAGGCGCTGGGCCGGCTGCTCCTGTTCTCGCCCCAGGGCCTCGGGCTCTTCCTCGCCGTGCTGGTGGTGTTCGGGCTGACGGCCGGCTGGACGTTCTGGCTGCATCGGCCGCGCACTCTGAAGTCCGTCGCGGTGGGGCGCCAATGACGGTGCGCCGCCTCTGCCTCACGCTGGCCGCCCTCCTGCTGCTCGCCGCCGCCGCCGGCGCCGCGGACGCGCCGGCGCCCATCACCGTTCCGCCGGGCGAGACCGCGCCGGACATCATCGTCTCCTTCTCCACCCCCGTGGTCATTGACGGCACCGCCGCCGACGGCGTCTTCGTCGCCGGCGCCGATCTCACCATCAACGGCACCGTCGCGGGCGACGTGGCGGTGATGGGCGGCCGCCTCGTCATCCCGGCCGGCGGCACCGTGCGAGGTAAGGTGTTCCTGGTGGGCAGCACGTCCGCGGTCGATCCGTCCTGCAGGATCGAGGGGAAGATCTTCACCATGCCGTTCCTCGGCGGGGAAGCCCAGGCCATGTTCTCCAACCCGGCCGGCTACCTGTTGTCGGTCCAGTACGATTTCGGCTTCATCGCCAAGCGGGTGTTCTTCCTCCTGTTCTGGTTTCTGCTCGCCATCACCCTGGCCAAGCTGTTCCCGGCCCACGTGAGCTTCGCCATCACCCGCCTCAAGACCGATCCGGGCTACACCGCCGGACTGGGAGTGGTCACCATCGCCGGCGGCGCCGTGCTGCTCATGGTGGCGCTGGCGCTGTCCGTGATCTTCATCGGGATCCCCATCGTGGTGCTCCTGCTGCTGGGCCTGTTCGCCGCCTGGGCCTTCGGGATGGTGATCCTGTTCTACGCGGCGGGCGACAAGCTCCTGCGGCTGCTGCGTCGCACCGCCCCGTCGCCGCTGGCGTCGCTGGTGACGGCGACGCTGCTCTGGACGGCGATCAAGTTCCTGCCGGGCCTGTCGCTGGTGGTGAGCCTGGCGGCGCTCGTGTTCAGCCTCGGAATCACCGTGGCCACGCGCTTCGGCACGGGCGTGCCGTGGTTCCGCCGCCACCGCAAGCCGGTCGCCCGCCCCGCCGGCGCCCGGCCGGCCTGAGAGCCATGCCGCATCCGCGCGTCCTCGTCCCCCTGCGCCAGAACCTGGGCTCGGACGACCTCTATCTCGGCCGCGATTACGCCGCGGCGCTCCACGCGGCGGGGCTCGATCCCGTGTACGTCCCCCTCATCCCCGATCCGGCTTATCTGAACCGCCTGGCCGGCGCCGCGGAGGGCATCCTGCTGTCGGGGTCCAACTCCGACGTGGATCCCGCCTGGTACGGTGAGGCGCCTGCACCGGGGCTGGGTCCGGTGCAGCCGCTCCGCGACGCCACCGACCGGATTCTGCTGGAGGCGGCGCGGCGCGAGCGGCTGCCGCTGCTGGCCATTTGCTACGGCGTCCAGGCGCTGAATGTCTTTTGCGGCGGCAGCCTCCACCAGGATCTCGCCGGCGCCGGTTTCACCGCTGTGGATCACCGCCGCCCGGCACCGGGCGCGTGGGCGCACCACCCGCTGCGAGTCGCCGGCACGATCCCCGGCCTCGACGGCTTCCCGCCGGGCGAGTACCGGGTGAACAGCTCCCACCATCAGGCCATCAAGCGCCTCGGCGACGGGCTGACGGCGTTCGCCTGGTCCCCCGACGGCCTCGTCGAGGGCGTCCACGGCGACCCGGCTGGGCCGTTCCTCGTGGGCGTCCAGTGGCATCCCGAGTCATGTTGGCGCGACGACCCGCTCTCCGCCGAGCTCTTCCGCCGCTTCCGCGACGCCTGCGCCAACCAGCCGAGGCTCGAGGCTCGAGGCTAGAGACTCGTTCCCGTCTCAAAATCGTGCTCGTAATCGTCATCGTAATCGTAATTCGTAATCGTGATCGTAATCGAGGCTCGGGGTTTGGGGCTCGTTTGGCGGTGCGAGCACGATTACTCAGTTACTCCAGCATCTCTGCCAATTTTTGGCAGGACTTGATTAACTGACGCCATGACTAAGATCAAGCAGCCGGCAGGCGGGAGGTACCGCTCGTGGCACCTCCACGTTGCAACCGGTGGATCGTGCTACGGGCAGGGGAATAGTGAACGGGTGAATCGAGAATGTTCGCAGGTTCGCAGGTTCTAAAGCGGTTGATAGTTGATGGGGGGAGTGCGCCAGGATATGGGTTCTGTGATTCAGGGCCCAGAACCCAGGGCCGATATTCGAAGTCCGCGTCACGGAAACGAACCTCGAGCCCCGAGCCTCGATTACGATCACGAGTACGATTATGATCACGAATTACGAGCACGAATCCTCAACCCTCGACCCGGAACTCTCAACGGTCGATCACGGACAGGTTCGAATGTGTCGTGAACGAGCCTCGAGCCGCTAGCCTCGAGCCTCGCCTCTGGGGCCGAAGATCGCCGTGCCCACGCGGACGTACGTCGCCCCCTCGGCGATGGCCGCCTCAAAGTCGTTCGTCATGCCCATGGACAGCTCCTCCAGCCGCGCCGCCCCCCGGCAGCGCCCCGCCCACTCGTCGCGCAGCCGGCGCAGCTCCCGGAAGTAGGGCCGCACCGCCTCCGGGTCGTCGAGGAACGGCGGCACCGCCATGAGCCCCTCGACGCGTACGTGCGCCAACTCGCCCGCCGCCTCGACGAGCGCGGGGAGCGCCTCGGGACGGCAGCCCGACTTGGCGGTTTCGCCGGCCAGGTTCACCTCGATCAGGACGGGCAGCGTGCGCCCCGTCTCGCGGCAGCACGTCTCGAGGCGGTGCAGGAGCGCGACGCTGTCCACCGAGTGGATCATCGCGAACAGCTCCACCGCCCGCCGCGCCTTGTTCCCCTGCAGGTGGCCCACCAGGTGCCAGGTGAAGGCGCCGTCGCCGGCGAGCGCCGGGATCTTCGCCGCCGCCTCCTGGACGCGGTTCTCGCCGAGGATCAACGGACCCAGCGCCGCGAGCTCGCGGATGGCATCGGCGGCGACGGTCTTCGACACCGCCACCAGCCGCACCGACTCCGGCGCGCGCCCGGCGGCGGAGGCCGCCCGGGCGACCCGTTCCACCACGTCCCGGTACCGTTCGCAGAGTGTGCTCACGCGGCGCCTTCCCAATGCCATGCCCGGTTTCGATTATAGGGCCGCACCCGACACGATGTAAAGGTGGCGTCCCGGACCAGGCGCAAAGTGTGCTAAGATGGCCGGCGCAAGAGGAGCGCCGATGGCAGCACCGACACCGGGACACTTCATCACGTTCGAGGGCGTGGAAGGCTGCGGAAAGACCACCCAGATCCTCCGCCTGGCCGACCGGCTGCGGGCGCGCGGCCTCCCCGTGACCCTCACCCGCGAGCCGGGCGGCACCCCGTTCGGACAGGCCGTGCGCCGGGTGCTGCTGGACCCCGCCGGGCCGCCCCGCGAACCGGCCGGCGAGCTGCTCCTGTACCTGGCCGACCGCTGCCAGGACCTGGCCCAGTGCATCCGCCCCGCCCTGGCCGCCGGGCAGGTGGTGCTCTGCGACCGCTACCACGACGCCACGCTCGCGTACCAGGGCGCCGCCCGCGGCATCGCCCGCACCGTCATCGACCGCCTGGCCGCCGCGTTGGACATCCTGCCCCCGGATCTCACGTTCCTCCTCGACATCGACCCCGAACGGTCACTCGCGCGCGCCATCGCCCGCAACGCCGCCACCGCCGAGGGCGCCGCCGAGAGCCGCTTCGAGGGCGAGGCGCTGGCGTTCCATCGTGCCGTCCGCGCGGGTTATCTCGAGCTGGCGCGCCGCGAGCCGGCGCGGTTCGCCGTCATCGACGCCGACCGCGCGCCCGACCCCATCTTCGCCGACATCGCCGCATGCGCCGACGCCCTGCTGGCCGGCCGGCGCCGGGAGGACTGAGCCGTGCCCCCGTTCATCGGCAACGCCGCCATCGGCCGCCTCCTGGCCGAGTGCCGCCGGCGCGACACCCTGCACCACGCCTACACCTTCGCCGGCATCGACGGCGTCGGCAAGAAGCGTCTCGCGCTCCAGCTGGCCAAGAGCCTGAACTGCGCCGCCGCGCCGGCCGGGCTCGACGCCTGCGACGCCTGCATCTCCTGCCGCAAGGTGGACTCCGGCAGCCACCCCGACGTCCAGGTCATCGCCCCCGAGACGAAGGTGTTCAAGATCGACCAGGTCCGGGCGCTGATCCAGGAGATCTACTACCTCCCCTTCGAGGGGCGGCGCCGCGTCTTCATCCTCGACGACGCCGACCGGATGAACGAGGAGGCGGCCAACGCGCTGCTCAAAACCCTCGAGGAGCCGCCCGAGAGCAGCAGCCTGATCCTCATCACGGCCAACCTCTACGCCCTGCTCCCCACCATCCGCTCGCGCACCCAGGTGCTCAAGTTCCAGCCCATCCCGGTGCGCGAGCTGGAGGCGTACCTGCGCGAGCAGGCCGGGCTGCCGGCGCTCCAGGCCGCCGCCGCCGCGCGCCTGAGCGGCGGCAGCCTGGGGCTGGCCCTGTCGCTGGACATGGAGGCGGTCGCGGCCATGCAGGAGTCCGCCTTCGAGCTCCTCGTTGTCATGGCCCATCCCAACGACGCCGCGCTCTTCAAGCACCTGGCGGACGCCTTCCCCCCGAACAAGAGCCCGGAGCTCATGCTCCAGATTCTGATTTCCATTCTGCGCGATTTGGTTATAATGGACTTTTTTCAGGACCGGGACCACGTGATGCACAACGACCGGATGGAGACCTTGAAATCCTTGCGCGCCGCATTCAGCCCCCCCGTCGTGGAGTACCTCCTGCGCGAGGTCGAGGAGCTCTACCGGAAGCGCCACCTCAACCTGAGGCTGGACACCTATATCCAGAACGCCATCCTGCGGACCCGGGCCTTGCTGCTCCGGAGAATCGAGGCATGACCCAACTGGTTCACGTCCGGATCGAGGACTGCTGCCGGACCGATTCCTATCTCAGCGACGAGCTCACCCTGTTCAAGGGCGACGCCTGCATCGTCCAGACCGAGCGCGGCACCGAGCTCGGCACCGTCGTCCATGTCCAGCCCGTCGACGCGCCGCCCGCCGACGTCAACGGCCAGCGCCGGATCCTCCGCAAGGCCGACCCGCGCGACATCGCCCAGTTCGGCAAGAAGCGCGCCCGCGAGGAGCGCGCCCGCGAGGCGTGCGTCCGGCTCATCGAGAAGCACAAGCTCGTCATGAAGCTCATCCGGGTGGAGTACATCCTCGACGGCTCCAAGGTGGTGTTCTACTACACCGCCGACGGCCGGGTGGATTTCCGCGCCCTGGTCAAGGACCTGGCCTCCCAGCTCAAGACCCGCATCGAGATGCGCCAGATCGGCGTCCGCGACGAGGCCAAGCTCCTGGGCGGCGTCGGCTGCTGCGGCCTGCCGCTGTGCTGCCACACCTGGATCCAGAAGTTCTACCCGGTCTCCATCAAGGTGGCCAAGCAGCAGTGCCTCAACCTGAACCCGTCGCGCCTGTCGGGCGTCTGCGGCCGGCTCATGTGCTGCCTGATGTACGAGAAGGACAAGGCCGGGCGCGCCGACGCGCCCGCCGCCGGCGCCCCCGCCGACGCCGCCGAAAACGGCTCCGATCATGACGCCGACAACGGCGCCGAGACCTGGACGGAAACCCCGCCGGACGACCACTCCTTCTGAACGCCGCACCCATGTTTTTACTTGAGTTTTCACGACCGATAGTCTAATATTCAGCCAAATCGAAGCATCTTCCGCCGGAATTTGACACCATCAGATTTGGCTTGGAAACCGATCGCTTCAGGACGGAGAACCAGGAGGCACCATGGTCAATCGAAAGCTGATCCGGCCTTCCATTTCTGAAATGTCGCCCTCCACGCCGAAGTTCCACGGCCCGGGGTACAAGCGCGTGCCGCCCGACCAGACCCACGCCGAGAATTTTTATTACGTTAAGCAGATGAACAACAAGACGCCGATGGTCATCCGCCTGACCAACGGCGAAGACCTCCAGGGCTACATCGAGTGGTACGACCGGGACTGCATCAAGTTCAACCGCGAGGGCGCCCCGAACCTGCTCATCTACAAGACCAGCATCCTCTACATGTACAAGCAGGGCGAGGACACGGGCGACGACGAGGGCAGCCGGCGTCCGCGCCACCGCCGCTATCCGGACCGGGACGACCGGGCCGACAACGGACTCCCGGACGGCAACCGCGACTAGCCCCCTGCCATGGCGCCACCGCGGACCATCGCCATCACCATGGGTGACCCCGCCGGCATCGGCGCGGAGGTCGTGCTGAAGGCGCTGCAGGAGCGCGCCCCCGATCCGCCCGCCGCGTTCTACGTCTTCGGCGACGGCAACGCGCTCATGGAGCACTGCCGGGCGCTGGGCCTGCCGTTCGAGCTGCCGGTCATCCCGCTGGAGGCGTTCCGGCGGCAGGCGCCGGGCGAGACGTGCCTGGTGGACTTCGCCAACGTCCACGGCCGGCTCCAGTTCGGCGTCGAGCGGAGCGACTACGGGCGGGCGTCCATGGAGTACATCGAGGAGGCGGTCTTCGGCTGCATGTCCGGCCGCCTCGACGCGCTGATCACCGCCCCCATCAACAAGAAATCCATCCACCTGGCCGGGTACGACTTCCCCGGCCACACCGAGTTCCTGGCCGCGCTCACGCACGCGCCGCGCGTCGTCATGTCGTTCCACGCCTGCAATTTCTGGTGCGTGCTCACCAGCACCCACGTGCCGCTGGCCGACGCGGTGGAGCTGGTGAAGAAACAGCGGATCGTGGACACCATCGAGCTGGCCCACCGCGAGCTGGCGCCGTACGTCGCCGAGCCGGCCATCGCCGTGGCGTCGCTCAACCCCCACGGCGCCGAGGGGGGGCTGTTCGGCATGGAGGAGGGGCTGGAGATCATCCCGGCCGTGGCCGAGTGCGCCGCGCGGGGCCTGCCGGTGAAGGGCCCCTTCCCCGCCGACACGGTCTACCTGCGCGCGCTCCAGGGCGACTTCAACATCGTGGTGAACCACTACCACGACCAGGGCATGATCCCGGTGAAGCTCCTCTCCTTCGGCAAGGCGGTGAACGTGACCCTGGGCCTGCCGTTCCTGCGCGCCTCGGTGGACCACGGCACGGCCTTCGACATCGCCGGCCGCGGCGTCGCCTCCCCCGAGAGCATGCTCGAGGCCTGCCGCCTCACCCTGGAGCTCCTCGACCGCCGCGGCCCGGGGAAAGTTGATGGTTGATCGGCGATGGTTAAGAGTTGAGAGTTGAGGGTTGAGGGTTCGTGCTCGTAATTCGTAATCGTAATTCGTAATCGTAATCGTAATTCGTAATCGTGCTCGTAATCGGACCTGGGACCTGGGTTCTGGGACTTGGGTTCTGGGACCTGGGTTCTGGGACCTAGGTTATGAATCCCAGGTCCCAGCACCCAGGACCAAGATCCCGTCTCCCGTCTCCCGTCTCCCGATTCACCTATTCACCCTTTCACCGTGTCCCAAATGTCCGAAGATCAATGACCAATGAAATCCTTTGCGTCCTCCGTGCCTCTGTGGTGAATCGGACATCAAATTTCGTGCTCGTGATCGTAATTCGTAATCGTGCTCGTAATCGAGGCTAGAGGCTCGAGGCTCGAGGCTCGTTCCCAACCCTCTCAACCCTCAACTCTCAACCCTCAACTCTTAACCCTCAACGCTTTCTTTGTGCCCTTCGTGCCTCCGTGGTGACTCTTCTCTTCTCTCCGCTTCGCCCCCTCGCCATTCCATTGACAAAAAGAATCGCTTGGCGTCTTGGCGCCTTGGCGTGCTTATGACCTGGCGCCTTCGCGTGCCGATTTCCCCCTCCGCGCCCTCTGCGTACTCTGTGGTGAATCTCCCCCCGCCGGTTCGCCGCTTCGCCGTTTCGCCGCTTCGCCGGCTCGCACCCTCGTTGGCACACTCCCGGCACAGCGATAGCTCTTGGCGCGGGAGCCCCGGCTGTGCTATCGTCCGCCCATCGGTCACCTGAGGCGGAGGGTACCCCATGGGGAGAGGTCGTTTTCTCTGCTTCTTTCTATTTCTGTCCGTGCTCGCGTGGAGCGGCCGGGCCCAGGCGCCGCCCGGCGACGCCGTCGCGGCGTATGAATACTACCCCGACGGTCTGACCCGGACGATCCGCTACGCCAACGGGGTGGTCTCCGCCTTCGACTACTTCGACAACGGCCGGCTGCGGAGCGTCGACACCCGCGCCGCCGACGGCGCCCTGGTCAGCCGCTACGAGTACGACTACGACGCCGACGGCTGCCGCGTCGAGATGCGCGAGTGGAACGCCACCCCGGCCCGCCGCGCCGCCGACCCGCTCTGGGCCGCCGCCCCCGCCGTCACCCGCTACGGCCACGACAACCTCGGCCGGCTGGCCTGGGCCGAGTACCGGCCCGCCGACCCCGGCGCCCAGTACCGGCGCGTGGAGTACGCCTGCGACGCGGCAGGCAACCGGCTCGGCGAGACCGCCCGCGAGCACGCCCCCGACGGCACGGTGCTCCGCACTCTCAAGGACCGGCGCTTCATCATCGACAACCGGAACCGCCTGGCGGCGGTGATCGACGCGCTGGCCCTCGAGCGGAGCGTCAGCTACCTGGCCAACGCCGCCGGCGACACCGTGGCCCGCGTCACCGGGGTCATGGGCCCCGACGGCGAGATCGTCCCCGGCACGGAGAGCCACCGCCTCCTCTTCGACTGGGACGCCGCCGGGCGGCTGCGCCGGGTGCGCCAGGCCACCCCGGGCCTGGACGGCGCGCTCGTCGAGGAGCTCCTGGCCGAGTTCCGCTACGACTACCGCGGCCGCCGCGTGGCCGCCCACAGCCGCTTCGTCGCCCTGGGCGGCGACGCCGTCCCGGCGGAGAGCCGCCTCTATGTCTACGACGGCGACGCGGTGCTCGCCGAGTACGGCTTCGACGCCGACGGCCGCACCCCCTACCGCGCCCGCCAGTACGTGTACGGCGACGGCCTCCTGGCCATGGAGGCGTATGCGCCCCCCGGCGCCGGCGCACCGTCTCCTTCGCCGGCGGGCTTCGAGCGGGGGACGGCCGCGGCCGGATGGCCTTCACCCACCGGGCCGCCCGCCCGCGCCGGCGTCCCAGGCGCAGGTCCGAACCCGTCCGCCACCCATCCGACGCTCCTCGATCCCGCGTCGCCCCGCATCATCACCGAGGCGGACCGCTTCGCCTCCCGCTCCGGCTCGTCCCCCTGGAGCGCCGCCCCAGCGTACCCGACGCCCGGCTCTTCTCCCGCCGGCACGCCCCCGGTTTCCACCGGCTCCCATCTCCCATCTCCTATCTCCCCGCTCCCATCTCCCGCCTCCCGTCTCTCGTCTCCCGTCTCCCCGCTCCCGTCCCCCGCGGGCGTCTACTTCTACCACCTCGACGCCCTGGGCTCCACCGTCAACCTCACCGCCGCCGACGGCGCCGTGGCCGAGGCGTACCTCTACGACGCCTGGGGCAACTACCGCGAGCTGGACGTGCCGGACGCCGACGTCCCCGCCGGCTGGACCTGGGTGGTGGACCCCGACCTCGACGCCAACGGCCTCTACTGCTGGGCCACGTACCAGGCCTGCCTGCAGGGCGCCTTCACCGCCGACGACGCCGCCGCCCCCGGCCTCAACCGGATCACCTACACCGGCCACGCGTTCGATCCCGCCACCGGGCTGTACCATTTCCAGGCGCGGTTCTACGACCCCGAGGCGGGCCGCTTCCTGTCGGCGGACCCGAATCTCGGCGACCCCGCCACCCCCCCCAGCCTCCACCGGTTCCTCTATGCCTACGGCGATCCGCTCCGGTACACAGACCCCACCGGCCGGATGACGATCAACTACACCGACCGGGCGGCGCTGGCCGGCAAGCGCCCCGCTCCGCCCACGCAGTGGGGCGTCCCGTCGGAGCTGAGCCTGGCCGAGGCGGCCGTCCACTCCGACCTGCGGCGGATCTACGGCGATCCGGCGCACGGCGCGGCCGAGCAGTACCAAGTCGTCGGGGAGAAAATCCGGGACAAGCAATCGCGCTACCTGGCCACCCTGAGCCTGGACGCGGACGACTACGACGCCGGGGGCAACCCCCGCTGGGAAAAAATCTGGCGCGAGTTCACCGCCGCGACCGGCGGTTACGCCCGGTCCATCACGGACCTGAAGGCGCGGCTGTTCCAGGCGGTGCGCGAGGGCGGGGCCGTGGTGGACGTGAGCGAGCTCTTCTCCGACGCGCACGATTTCTCCGCCGCCCTCACCGAGCTGACCGCCGACCGGGTGGCCACCGGCCCGGGGCCCATCGGCGGCATCCAGCGCCAAGCGTCCTATGTGGGCCAGGCCGGCATGGCGCCCGAGTTCACCGCCGCGGCCGGGGCGGCGGGCCTGGCCGCCGACACCGCCGGCTGGGCCTCGCTGGGTCTGGGCGCCTACCGCGCCGGCAGAATCACCGTGGAGCTGATCCAGGCCGCCCGCGCCCTCCCGGGCGAAGGCAATTTGCTAACTAAAATAGGAACCATATTATCCAAACAGTATCCAGATGTCAGAACCGAGTCTGTCTGGAAACTGGGACCCGGTCCTCGTGGTGAAGCTATTGAAAAGGTCTTGGGCCAAAACCTGCCAAATAATTTTCCAATAATTGATCGGTTTGAAAATGGCTTAGCAACAAGTATCAAGAGTATGGATCTGAGCGCAAAAACATATCAAAATCCCCGAAATCTCATCCGAGTAGCGGAAAGATACATTGATTTAGTAAAGCGATTTCGTGGGGCTAAACATGCTGGAATCAGCATCAATGAAGAAGACATCCTTTCAAGAGGACTCGAATTAGCTATTCCAAGAGGTGGAGCAACAATAGAACAGAAACAAATATTAGATCAAATTATAGAATATGGACGAAACAATGGAGTTACTGTAAAAATCATCGAGGTGTACTGATGATAAAATCAGCAACAGCGTATCGGAAAGGCGGCGAAATCATTCTACATGCCGATTCAAAGACGACCGCCGGGGTGTGGATCGCCTCTCCGCCGTTCACCGCGCTCTCGGCAACTGTCGCGGTCGAGGAGTTGGGGATGATTCTGCTGGACACGATTTCGAAGTCAGTCGCTGGCGTACCCCACCCCCGCTCAAAGACCGACTGGGCGGCTGTGCGCGCCCCGTTGTTCCAAGCATTCAACGTGAAATCGATCGAGGCCCAGATGCAGGGGACGGTGTGCTGCGGAATCATGGACGAAGACGGCATCCTGAGAATTCGACCCACCCGAAACGAAGGTGCCCGGGAGGGTTTCGTGCCGGTGCCAGGGCGGGAGATCTGCATCGCCTCGAACGCTTCCCCTCCAGAGATTGGCGCGGCATTGATTCAAGGATTCACGTGGTGCGCCGACTCCGACTTCGTCATCCGGCGGAGCCGGAGTTAGTGGACAAGATGGTGAATTCCCACTCCATCCCCCCGTGCGCGTGTATCGGCAGGCCCGTTCGGACCGCCACGAGAATAGCCAGGCGCAACCCGGCGCAGCCGGGTAGCGCCTGGACGAGCGGGTATTTTAACAGGCGGCGCGCCCCGGGGGACGGGGCGCGGAGAAGCAAAGCATTCGCCGCCACCCGTTCCTCGCGCCCCGCGGCCGCGGGGCGCGATCACTTCTTTTTGTCCTTCTTTCCCAGGCGCTGCCCCGCGTGCGCGGGGCTGCGCCTGGCTATTTTCGTTGTGACTACGTGGACCTTGCCGGTCGATGGCGGGATGGCCGATCCGACCGATGGCGCGGACACAATCCCGCCCAAAAGTGTCAGAAAACGTGGGTGGCTGAGTAGCCGGATTTACGGACTCAACATTTGATCCTGAGAGCGAGAGTCACTGATATGATCCAAGTCGCGCCTGGGAACTGACAAGGTGTATTCATATCTATTATGAAATACGAACTCATGATCCGCTCGATCCCAACCGCGGAGATCGGAATCCCGGAAACGCACGCCCGGATCGTCTCGGCGATGAACAGCATCTCCCCTCCATGGGGATTCGGGGGATGCGGTGGCCCGCCGGCGCCCAATTGTGGCCGGGAGCTGCTGGCTGAATCCAGATTGTCCAAACATCTCGGACCCGGTGTCCGTGGCTCAATCGTTTACAGCTTCCGAGCCGGACTCAGGGACGCGGGGATGTCGGACGATTTCATGAAGATTGAATTCAATCCGACCAGGCAGGATTACCAGGCTCTCGTACAGGAAGTTTTTCCTAAATATATACATGCTTTCTCGCCTTATTCTGCCTTTGTGGGTGATGCCGATTGGGGTCTGGCCGATTGGCCGGAAGAGAAAAAATGCGTGACGAATTCACGATATGGAATCTATCGCATCTACCCTGTCCACTTTCTGGGAAATGTGCTCTGCCAGAGAACATTCCAGAAGATGCCCGGCGATCTGGTCACCGTGTTGTCGCGAGATTGTGAGCATGTTGAATTGATGGGAGAGGGTGCCCTTATCATCCAGACGAGCCGGATCGTGGGCAAAGCCGAAGCAGATGCAATCAACGAATTACTCTGGAACCGATTGGGCAGGCAGCGTCCGGGCAGCGCCAGTTGAAGAATCGGAACGGAAAGAATATGACTTTGGAACGTTCATTTGTCACTCCGGCTGATCCGGATGATTTTGAACATTGGTTATACGCGATGGATGATGCTTTGCAGAGATTCATCAGCGATCTCGATGAGTCCATCGCATTGAAATTGGATTATTCTGAAAAATCTTTAGAAACGATCGAATCTCTGATCCTGAAACAATATACAAGCGTCGAGAGAATATTGATCCCGGAAGAGTCGTACAGACTGGACGGCCTGGCCCGATACATCGGGGAAATTTTCGCAAAGCAATCGGTGGACGATGGGAAATCCAGCTGGATGATTCTCGCTATGCCTTCCACGGTCTGCCTCAATTGATGGGCTTCAGTCCGCGAGCCACTCCGATTTGTCCCCATTCGCTCGTGACCGCCGTGGATCGCCGTCAGGGAAACTATCTGAGAACCATTCTGGAAAACGTGAAGCGCAGATTGCGCTAGAACTTGAACGACACCCCGGGATTCCAAGCTGTGTGATATGTTCAATCCGACATGATACCCGAGTATCTTGGAACTGCCATGCTTTTCATCCAGCCCGAACATTGCGTGCCCCTGCAGATTATCCCGGAGACCGGTAGTGGCGCCAGACGGCTGGGAGGCACTCCGCCGATCGGGATCGTTCCACCATCGGGATCCACGGGGTTGGCCTACTTCGCCACCCTTCCGTTGGTGGGCAACCCCGCGGCCCATGTATCCATCTTCGTTTCCCGTCTGGAGCAGCTCATGTGTATGCGCGGCCGGGTGAACCCTTCGGGCGGCATCGAAGTGTGCGTCCATTACGCTCTGCCCCGAAATCCCTCGCCCACGCCATGGGACTCGCACCTCTCGGCCAGCCGGTTGGGCGTGGTGTTGAGTTTTTTGATCCCCGCCCGCTCAGCCAACGAACAACGAGTCTGGGGAGGCATGTTTCCAATCCCTGAACAGGTGGCGTCCCAGGCTGTGTGCCGTCCACCTGAACAACGACCAGCCGGTGAGTGGTGATGCATCTTTACATTGGCTCCGTGCTCGGTGGACCCGAACTTGAAAACAGTCAGATCGATTCCGAAATCACTCAATTACTGCGCCTGGTCAAGCAGAAGCGGACACGACTCGATGGAGTCGTGAGCGTTTTAAATGTGGTGTTCCATGTGAGCGGTTCCGTCACTGCCAACAATTTCACCGGAATACGGACCGCCACTTTTTCCAAAAAGCTGAAAACGTTAATGATCCAGGTAGCAGTGCCGGAGGACATCCAGAACCATAACACCCGTCGATTCCTGATTCATTCACTTCAACAAGCCGTCAGACTGGCAGAACCTGTTTTTCACAGAGCAGGCATCGCCTTCGACGCTACCTCCCTGTTGACCCTGATCCATGGAGTGGAATCAGAATATATTCCGACAGCTGACCGGCAAACCGATTAATGAAAGTATTTCTCCTTGTTCGTGGTTACTGAACGAATGGCAGCGCGGATCCTGGAGATGCAGCTTCGCGATGTGATACTGGAAGAAATCAAAATGGCATGAAGATGCCGGCGCCTGCGATGATCGAACGATCGTTGTGCTTGTATCATTGTTGACCGAATGGACTGTATCTTCATCAAGGTTCAATCCCAAGCCGGCGGAGCTGGAACCAGGCGGTCGTCGAGGAAGTGAAT
>JAAYUB010000177.1 GCA_012517875.1 Acidobacteriota bacterium
GCAGTCGCCCGGCTGGCCGGCACCTTTGCCCCCGCCGGTGAGTCCACGCAGATCGACATGACGCTGCGCGGCGAGGTGATGCCGGTGGAAGACCTTATGGCGCTCCTGCCGGCGTTGGGCGTGGAACTCCCCCAAGGGGCGGCCCTCCGGGGCGGCACGCTCGGGGCGGACCTGGCGGTGAAAGGGCCGGTGGAGGCGCTCGTGACCACGGGCACGGTGGCGATGCGCGACACCCGCCTCACGGGTTTCGACCTCGGCTCCGGCCTGTCGGCCGTGGCCGGGCTGGTGGGGATCAAGACCGGCCAAGACACGCCCATCCAACTGATGGGAGGTGACCTGAAGATGACGCCGGCGGGCATCGAGTTCGGCCGCATCCGGCTGGTCATGTCGGCAATCGGCCAGCTCGACGGCGCCGGGCGGATCGGCGCCGACAACAGCCTCGATTTCCGGATGCGGGCGACCCTCACCGAAAACGCCACGGGCGGCGTGACCCGGCTGACGGGCTTGAAACAATCGGGTCCGGTGGTCGTCCCGTTCCGGGTGCAGGGAACCACCCGGCAGCCGGTGTTCACGCCGGAGGTTCAGGGCCTGATTCGGGAGGAACTCAAAGGCTGGGTCGGCGAGAAAACCGCCGGCCAGGTGGGCAGTTTTCTCGAGGGCGTTCTGGGTTCCAAGAAAAAGAAGTGAGCCGGCGGGAGGCCGGCACCCGGCTACCGGCCCAGGAGCGCGGCGGCGCCGGCGGCCAGCTCGTCGGGATCCAGCGGGCGGCGGTGCAGCCGCACCCGGGCGATGGCGCCGTGGAAGAACTGGCTGCGGCCGTTGTCCATGGCGCCGATCTGGGTGAGCATGGCGGAGCTGTCATACTTGAAATTGCCCGCCAACCGGCCTTGAGCCACCCGCTGGCCGTCCACCCATAACTCCAGAATCTGCTCGTAGCTGCGGTGGACCGCCGCGAACACGTGGAACTCGCCGGGACTCAGTCCGGCCAGGGGCCAGACGATCTGGAACGTCTTGGGCAGGTCACGCCGGAAGATCAGCTTGCCGGCGGCCACGGAGAAGCAATATGGATCGTGGCCCCCCCGCTCGTCGCCCCGCCAGACCATCATGTGGTAGCCGCCGTCGGTGGCCGCGGCGTCCGCCAGGCGCGCCACGACCTCGATGGTGGTGTCGCCGCGCAGGTCGAGCTCGCGGATCGCGTCGAGCAGCACCCAATCGCTCTGGCCGTTGAACATCAGCGCGCCGCCGCCGGGGGCGTCCACGCGGGTGGGCGCACCGCGCACCTCGGCCCGAATCCCATAGGGGCCCAGATCCACAAAACCGATGGCACCCGACGGATCCGCCACCAGATCCATGACCAGACCCGCGGCGATGGCCGCGCCGGTGTCCGGCGGCGCCGAGGCGGGTGTTCCCTGCGACTCGGCGTCCGGCGACCGGTCCGGGCCCGGCACGGGCTCGGATGGGGGCAGCGGCTCCGACGACACCGGAGGCGTGGCGGTCTGGTTTGTCGGCGGCTGGTCGGATTGCGCCGATTCCCGTACAGACGGCGGGCGGGAGAGCCCGGTGTCTGGCGGACGCCCCGGCTCTCCGTCAACGGCGAGGCACGGCAAGCGGTCGATGCCCGCGAGCACGGCGCGGACCAGCGATTCCCCTTCGGGTCCTTCTGCTCCCGGGACGGACCTGGCGCTGCCGACGACGATGACGTGCTGTCGGCATGCGATGGCGTGCGTGCGAAGCGCGGTGCGGGCGACGCCGCCGAGATCCCCCAACTCGGCGGGCTGCATGCCGTCCGTGCCCTCGATGAAATCGCGGACCTTGGCGCGGGCGTCGGCCGCATCGGAGCACAGGCGAACCTTGACCGAGATCCCGCGATCCGGCCAGGTCATGGTGTAGACCAACTCACCTTCGGTCTCGGTGCGGTTGCGCATTACCGGGGTGTCAGACTCCTGGCCGTCGAAGGCGGGGAACAGCCCCCAGATTTCCTCATCCGGACAGGCTGCGGACACAGGGTACGCTGCGGTGAGCCACAGGATGGCTACGGCCAGCCGAACGCCAGCGGTGGTATGGGACCGGAATGGTGCTATCATGGCTGACCCCCCAGTCGGAGTGAGATTCGCATTGGTCGCACTGTACCGCAGAAAACAGGCCGGCGTCAAGGTGGGCGGGTGGCTCTCGGAGTCGGTCGAAGGTGCTGGTCGGCATGAGGGACAGGAGGCTACAAATCCAGGGATGATCGTCCCCACACCGTCCGGCCGGAACGGCGGAGCCGGCTCAGCGCAGCAGGTAAACGACGGCCACCGCCACGCCGATCATGACCACCACCACGCGCAACACGGTGGGCCGGAGCCGGCCGGCCAGCCGGCCGCCGGCGGCGCCGCCCAGCAACGCGCCGCCTGCCATGACCAGCGCCGCCATCCAGACGACCTGGCCCGAGAACAGAAAGTACACGGCCGCCGCGACGTTAGTGGCGAGGGCGATCGCCTGCTTCAGCGCATTGAGGCGCGTCAGCGTGTCATGAAGGATGAGGCCCAAGACAGCCAGAACGACGACGCCCAGGCCGGCGCCGAAATACCCGCCGTACACGGCGGCGCTCGCCACCGCAAGGGCCGTCGCCGCGCGGGTAACGCCGTTCTCCTGCGCCGGCCCGACCCGGCGAGACAGCCAGGCCCGCACCGGCTCCTGGACCGTCAGCAGGCCGGCGGCCAGAAGGATCAGGTACGGGACCAGGGCGCCGAACAGGCGCTCGCCGGACAGGAGCAGCAGCAGACCGCCCAGGATTCCGCCGGCGGCGCCGGCAGGCAGCAGCAGCACCAGCCGGTCCCCCTGACACCGCAGGTCACTCCGTTGCGCCAGCGTCGCCCCGAGGTACCCGGGGCACAGCGCCACGGTGTTGGTCACGTTGGCGGCAATGGCCGGCACGCCCACGGCCATCAGGGCAGGGAAGCTGATCAGCGTGCCACCGCCGGCCAGCGCGTTCACGGCGCCGGCGGCCGCCGCGGCCAGGAAGATGACGAGATAGTCCAAGCCGCCGGCCATGACGGTCACTCCGCACCGGCGCCGCCGGTCTCGGCGAAGAGCCGGGTGAAGCCGGGATACGGCGCCAGGGGGATCAGCTCGAAGGCGATGAGACCGTACCGCACCAGCGGCAGGGTATCGAGGGCCGCCCAAGCGGCCGAGTCGTCTGAGCATTCCAGAATGAGCACGGCCTCATCGCGGTCTGCCCTGATGTACACCTCCCGGATGACACCCTGCTGGTACAGCTCCCACGCGCGCGCCGCTTCGGCGGCCAGATAGGGCGCATACCAGACATCCGTGACACCGGCGACTTCTCGTTCCAGCGCTAGAAACTGCATGCGCGTCGGCCTCCCGCTGAATCATGGCATTGTACCGTCTTTTGGCGGTCGTTGCCAACCGCATGGCAGCGTCGGTGCTGGGTGGACGCACGCTGTGGATGTCTGCATTCCGGCTCGCCGGTGAGGATTGTCGCCAATCGTCGGGCCGGCTCTGGTACAATCGCGCCGGAGAGACGGCCGCGCATGGCACACCATCCGAGCAGAGCGACACCGAACCGCCGCCGGACAACCCGCGGCACGGGGGACACCGTCGGGCATCCGGAACGACCAAACCGGCTGTCCGTCGTCCGGAGAAATCGTTGGCTGCTGCTGGCCGGCGCGACCGTTGTCTGGCTGGCCGGACTGGCCTGGCGGGGGGGCATCGGTGAGCGGGGATCCGTGGTGTACGTGGCGGACGCCGCGTTTCACTATCGATTGGTGGAGCATTTGTTGGAGAGCGGCCGGCCGCTGGCGACGGATCCGCTCTTTGTCCAGGCCGAACCGCGCGTGCCGTTCCGGGACATGTACCCGCCGGCTTTCCATTACCTGGCCGCCGGCTGGGCGCGCCTGGCCGGCTGGGCCGGAGCGTCGCGTGAGTCGGCCCTGTACGTGCTGTGCGCGCTGCTGGGCAGCCTGGCGGTCCCGCTGACCGGCTGGCTGGCTTGGCGCGCCGCCAAACGGGCCGATGTGACGGTGTCGGCCATGCTGCTTGCGGCTGCCGCCACGCCGCTGGTGACGCGGGGCGCGTACGGCATCCTGCGTCCGGAACCGTTCGGTGCAACCCTGGTGGTTCTGGCCGCGTTGCTCGTAGCGGATTGGACGGTCCACTGGCCGCGCGGTCGGCAGGCGGCCTGGCTGGCCGCCGCCGCCCTGGTCCACGCGCTCGGCGTCGGCACGTGGCGGTTGTTTCCGGCCTTGGCGGCACTTGGCATCGGCGCCGCGGTCGCATCCGACTGGCTGGCGGCGCGCCGGCCGGGCCGAATGCCCGTCCTGCTGGCCGGCATCGCGGGCACCGCGACGGCGGGGGTCGCCTGCGACTTCTACCGGACGGGAGCGCCGGATCACCTGCTGTTCCTCCTGCCGGCGCTGCTGCCGACGTTCGTCCACCTGGCGCTGGCGTCAGGGCGCGCCCACGCATTCGGCGAGCGACTCGGCAAGACACGCCGCTGGGCGGGACTCGGCGCCGCCGCCGCCCTGCTTGTGGCGGCGGGCTTTGCGGTGGTGCCTGTCCTCCGGGTCCGGGCGATCGGCTGGCTGGGGACGGGCGGTGTGCCGCTGAACGAGGCCAACCTGTACGGGCGGATCGTAAACGAGCTGCAGCCCCTGGATCTGCTCGCCGCCTTCGCTCCGGAGCGCTGGTTCTATCTACCGGCGGCACTGGCCGCGCTGACCGCCGTCTGGATCTGGCGGCGGGCGGCGCTGCCGGGTGATCCGTTCCTGATCGTGGCGGGGGCGGGTTACGGGCTGGCCGCGCTGCTGTTCGTCCGCTTCGAGTACGTGGCGGCGCCGTTCGGGCTGGCCCTTCTGGCGGTTGCGCTCCGCGACGCGCTGGCCGCGATCCTCCCCGCCCGCTGGGGGCGGGGCTGGGTGTCAGTCGGGTTGCTGGCGGCGCTCCTGCCCGCAGTGGTGGCGTACGCGCGGCTGGACGGCCACCTCGCCGATCCGCCGACACGGCAGGAGATGAACCGCCGCAAAACCTACGCCTGGCTGCGCGAACATCTCGCGATCCACGGCGCCATCGCCGCCTCCTGGTCGCTGGGCTTCGAGCTGCAGACCTACACCGGACGGCCGACGCTCACCGACGGATTTCTCGAAAGCAGTCTCAACCGGGAACGGCTGCTGGCGTTCTACCGGGCGCTCTACGGCGAGGACGAGGAGCGGCTGGCCGCATTCTGCCGCCGCCACGGCGCCCGCTGGCTGGTGCTGGACCGGTCCCACCTGCTGCCGGTGGCCCGCACGCTGGAGCTGCCCTGGCGGGAGTGGGTGGATGTGGCCGAGGGGCCGGACCAGACGCTCCAGGTGACGATCCGGCCGGCCGGACTCCGGCTCGTCCACGTCCGGCTGCTGGGGGGGCAGCCCACCCGGTGCTTCCATCCCGTGTATGACGCGGGCAACTATCTGGTATTGGAACTTCGCGACGTCGCCGGCGGGTGATCACCGGATCCGCCGGCCGACTCCCCCGGACCGATCGCCTCAGTCACCTCGATGCGCCGGCGGCGCAATTCGCCGACCAGCGATTCATACGACACGTCCCGCACCGGCGAAAGCACACCCCGCCCGGAAATCCGCCCGTCGACGATCATCTGGGCGCCGATGCTGGCGGTGAAGCCCACGGTCCGGCTCATGGCGGTGAGGCCGGTGGCGAGATCCCGCCGGTCGATGACCTGGTGGACGGCCCGCGCCGGCCGGCCGTCGCGCCGGCCGACCGTCTCGATCCGGACCATGGCGATGTCGCGCTCCCCATCGCCGAGGCGCAGGTGCGGCTCCAGCGCCCGGGCCAGGTAACGCAGCCGGTCCACGGCGACGCCGTCCACCACGACCGGTTCGGGATCCAGCAGGTGGAGGTCCACCAGCGTTTTCCAGAACGCGCAATGGCCCGGCCAGCGGAGCGTATAGCGGGCCATGAGGCCGAGGCCGGCGGCGGGTCCCACGGCGTCCAGGTAGCGGGTCGCATCGCCGTTGGGGTACGCTTCGAGCTCGCCCAGCCCGTCGACGGTCACGCGGTGGACGTGAGCCGGGTTGAAGACGTCATCGGCGCCGACCTCCACCACGGCGCCGTCACGGATGTACCGGGCGACGCGCCGGTAGGTCCGCAGCACACCCTCGAAGGTCCAGGTCACCTTGTACCGGAGCGGATTGTCCGCCGCTGCCGGCTCGGGAAGCCCCGCGCCGTAGCTGCGGATCTCGCGGATGTCATCCAGGCAGGCCAGCGCCCGGCCCAGCAGCACCAGGTCGATCCCCGGGTCCAGGCCGAACTCGGGCAGGATGGCCACCCCGGCCGAACGGGCCGGCCCGTCCAGCTCCCGCACCTCCGGCGATGCGTAGAAGGTGTTCACCAGGTGCACGCCGTGGCGCACCGCCGACTCCGCCACGATGCGCTGGTACTGGGACGGCATCAGGTCGATGGCCACGTCGGGCCGGTGCGCGAAGAGACGGTCCACCTGATCGGGCTTGTCGGCGTCGCAGGCGGTGCAGGACACCCGGTTGCCGAAGCCCTGGGCGGCCACATATGCACGCAGAGCCGCTCCGTCTCTGTCGGCGGCCACCACCCACTGCACCGCCGGGTTCGCGTGCAGATCATGCAGCGCCGCCTGCCCCTGCATCCCGACACCCAGCAGCAACACCTTCATGGAGCACCTCCCGGCGTGTCGCCGGCTCTGCAAGCTACCGCTACTGTATCATGGAATCCGGAGGTGGGGAACCCGTCGGCCGGCGCCATTGCAAATCTGCGGCGATTGGGTTTAAATGGGGCCCGGTTGCGCGCGGAGTCGGCCGCGCGGGAGGCGTCATGACATTCATCCACGGCATGCTGTTTGCGTTCCTGGCTTTGTTTCCCATCCTGAATCCGCCGGCCATGTCGCCGGTTTTCCGGATGCTCACCGCGCGGGTATCGGACGAGGAACGGAACCACCTGGCCCTGCTCATCGGCTGCTATTCGTTCATCCTGCTCACCGCGCTCCTGTTCGTGGGCGGCTGGCTGCTGAAGCTGTTCGGCATCTCGATCCCCGTGATCAGCGTGGCCGGCGGCCTGCTGCTCTTCCACACCGCCTGGCGGATGCTGAACCGCGAGCCGAAGATCAGCGCGAGCGAACAGGAGGAACTGCAGATCCGGATGCTGGACCGCGCGTTCTTCCCCCTGACCATGCCTGTCACCGCCGGACCCGGCTCCATGGCGATCACCCTGACCCTGGTGCCCGAGGGGAGCATCTTCGAGGTGGCCACGCTGGTGCGGTTCGCCGCCGTCACGGCGTGCATCGCCCTGGCCGCCCTGTCCATTTTCCTCTTCTACCGGTTCTCCGGCGTGATCCTCGGCCGGATGGGGAAGACGGGGCAGGCCACCATCAACCAGGTGTCCGCCTTCATCCTGCTGGCCATCGGCGTCCAGATCGTCTGGAACGGCGTGCGCGGGTTGCTGGCCACGCTGTAGCGGCCGTCCCGGGCGCGGCTCCCCGCCGGAACGTGCCGCCGCTTTCCCGATTTGACGGTTCGTCCCGCCCTATTTGAGTTGTTGCCGCAACCAGCTATCCACGGGCATGCCGTCCACCGAGGCCGGGTGGGGCCCCAGCCAGGCTCGTGCCTTGGCGGCAGCCGATTTCCAGGTGGCGACGTTGGCGTGCGCTTTCAGCTCCAGCAGCGCCAGCGCCAGCGCGGTGGCCAGGATCGTCTCCGCCTCCGGTCCAGCCGGTTCCAGACGGCGCGCCCAGTCCCGCAACTCGGCCAGGGAGCGATTCGCCCAGCCGGCCAGAGCGTCGTTCAACGGGAAGGAGCCATCCGCCCGCTGGTGGAGCAGCAGGTCCAGATACCAGCTCGACGGATCCTGTTTCGTGGGCGGTTTGGCGGCGGACCGGCTCGGACGCTTAGACAACGTAGAGCGTGCCATGATTGCCGGAGCTAAGTCGAACAGCATGTTCGCCGAATCGGCGTCTGGCGTTTTACCGAACATCGGGTGATTGGAGTCCACGGTTCTGTTCAGGCTGATCCTCACGTATCCGCTGCGCGGCGGCTGAATCCGGTCGCGGCCGTGCCAGCCTGCGGTGACCATGACGGGCACGCGGCGCGCCTCGGCCGGGGCGGCGGCCTTGGCGTCGGACGGACGCTCCACGATGCCCACGAAACTGGTTTCCGCCGACATCAGTCCGTACTCTTTTGACAGCGAGACGAGACCCGACTCGGCGCGCGGACGGTTCCGCCGCTGGGTGGAACCCGAGGGGACGCCGAAACCCGCCTCCAGCTCCCGGATGCGCCGCCGCGCCCAGAGCATGGGCACCGGGCCGTCCGGAGCGGCGCGGCGCACCGTCGCGGACCACTCCCGCGGCCCGGCGGCGGTCAGGGCGGTGAAGGTGACCACCGCGCCGTCGGCGACCGACGCGCCCGGCTGGGTCAGCCGGGCGGCGACCACCAGCGGCTCACCGGCGAACACCGGCGGCGGCGTCACCGGGGCCTGTTCCACCGACACGCCGCCCCAGTCGAACCGCGCGTCGTGGAGCAGTGGCGTGTCGATACGGCCGAACTGGCGCAGCACCTTCGGTTCGATGCGCTCGCCGGGGAAGATGAACTCGCACTCGCCCCGGCTCTCGCGGGCCAGGCCCCGCACGAGAAACTCGCTGGCGCCGGCGCCGATGCCGAAGCTGAATATCCGCCACCGGGCGGCGATGGTCCGGACGAGATCCAGCACCTCCTCCTCGTTGCTGACCTGGCCGTCGGTGAGGACGATCACGTCCAGACGACCCTCCCGGGCGCCGGTGACGAGCTCCTGCAGGGCCGGCAGCAGCTCGGTGCCCCCCAGGTCGGCGTCCATCGCCCGGATGCGGGCGACCGCGCCGTCCAGAGAGGCCTGGGAAAAGTCCACGAACCCGGCGGTGAGGTGGTCGGTCCGCGAGCCGAACCGGATGATCCGGAACCGGTCGCCGGGACGTAGCGCCCGCAGGCACAGCTCCACGGCCCGGCGCGCCTCGTTGATGGAGTCGCCCTGCATGGAGCCGGAGCAGTCCACCAGGAAGGCCAATTGACGCGGGGCGGGCTCCTTCGCCGGCAGGTCGGGCAGCAGCGTCAGGAGCAAATGGTCCCGGCCGTGCGACTCGGCGGCCATGACGGAGGCCTGGTGCGGCGCGGCCGTCCGGCAGACGAGGATGAAGTCGCGGTCCATGATCGTCTCGCGCGCCGCCAGGCGCACCGTGGCGTTCGCGCCGTCGACGGCGACCTCGACGGGGTGGGAGAGCGACGATACCGACCGGATGGGCGACGCCATCTCCAGCGCGAGCTCAAGGGTCAGGCCGTACGGGACGTCGGCGGCATAGTGCGGAGTGATCCGCTCGATCTCCGCCCGCTCCGCCGCGGACAGCCGGGGCGGGGTGTAGCGCGGTGAGAGGGTGGTGGGAAGCATCAGCCGGACGCCGTCGCCGTCCAGGCGCGCCTCGAGCACCAGCCGGATCTCCACGACGGCCTCCTCGCCGGGGCAGAGATTGCCGACGCTCATCTGGAAGACGTTGGGCCGCTCCTGGTCCAGCAGCACGGCGGTGTCGCCCCGGCCCATGGCCTCGTCGTAGCGGTCGAAGGCCTGGTCGCGTTCCTCGATCTCCGCCCGGATGACCCGGTCGCCCAGCGTCACCGTCAGCCCGCAGACCGCCGCCGCCTCCGGCAGCGGGAAGAGGTACATCGCCTCGATGGGCGTCGCCTCGGCGTTGCGGTATCGCTGGATCACCCGGAGTTCCAGCGCCAGGTCGCACAGGCGGCCGCGGTAGGCCACGCCGGTGAGCGGCACGGGCTGCCCGCTCACCGTCACCAGCCCCATCAGATCCGAATCGGGTTCAGTCGTCACTCGCGCCATGATCGGTTCCTCCTGTTTCGGTTCCCTCCAGCGGAGGGACAATGTCGCGACAACACGCCGCCACCGCCTGAGCCAGCCGCTGCAACCGGGCGGGAGAAATCCGGAAGCGGCCGCCCTCCAGATGCACCTCCAGGCCGGGCGCCACCGGTAGCCGCAGCCACAGGGCGGACGGTCCGGCGACCGGGGGCTCCGTTGCGACGTCTGCCGGGCCCGCGCCGTCCAGACGGGCGGCGATGGCGTCCAGGCTGAGCGCATCGTCCTGCAGAGACCGGATCCGTCGCAGCCGCTCCAGGTGTGCCGTGGTGTAGTAGTGACCGCGGCCGGCGCCCAGAGGCGGGGGGATCAGGCCGCGCTGGACGTAATAGCGGATCGTCCGGCGCGACACGCCGGTCGCTTCGGAGAGCTCTCCGATGCTGAATCGCAGAGGTGGCTTGCTCATGAAATATTAATACGACATCAACTGTCAAAATGTCAAGTGTTCAAATAAGTGTGGCGCAATGCCACAGGATCACCGCCGGTCGCCGGCGGCTGAGAGGGATGACGTCCGTGCGGAGAGATGCTAGTAAGTACCAGGCAGGAGCAGCGTCTTGCCGTTCTCGTCCAGCCGCCAGATTTCCACGATGCGCCCCTTTTCCACCATGATCCGAATTTCCCGGTCGTAGCTGGGTTCGTGGAATGCCGGCAGGCCGGGCCGTCGTTCGCCCTCGCCCACCAGCAGCATGCCGCTGAACCAGCCGGCGGGGACCGGCCCGTCCACCAGCATGTGGCAGTTGCCCCGGATGCCCGCAAGGAACAGGCGCTGATTTCGGATCTCCCACGTGGCCACGTAGCCCCTTGCGCAGTCGGTCGCCGCGCTGAACGGGTCGTATTGGCGACGGGTGTCCAGATCCGGGTGCTCCCGGGGCAGATCGGGGAAACAGACCAGCGGGAAGGTTCTGCCGTTCAGGACGATTTCGTCGGGGATCTGGATGGTCATGGTCAATCCTTTGCCGGAGCCGGCGGGACGGCGACGGGCGCCGTCAACGCGGCCGCCGGCGGTTCGTCGGCAAAATACACCTCGGATACGTGGGGTTTGACGGCTGCGTCTTGAAACCGGACGGCGATGAACCAGTTTTCCACAAAGCGGCGGGTCTCCCGCCGGGCCAGCTCCCGCACCAGCGTCAGCTTGCTGCGGGCCGTCTGGTGGAGGAGTTCCGGCATCTGCCGCTTCAGGCGATCGACGGCATCCGCTTCGTCGCGAAGCAGGCTGCCGTCCACGACCCGGATCCGGAGGCGCGCCAGATCCACAGCCGGGGTATTCCAGCCAAGACCCGGCGCGTCCACGCGCACCGCCTGGCGGTCATCCTCCCATTGGAACCGCCACGGGCCGTCCAGGTCCAAATAGTAGATGTATTCGACAGGCGTCTGGAGCTCCACGGTGATGTCGGGCAGCCGGAGGCTGTCCCAGAAGATGGCGGTGGAATCGGTACGGGTGAAGGTGTCCACCGACTGGAGGCTGGCCACCTGGAGGTGATTGGTGCCCCGGGTGCGCGTGACGTAGTCGCGGAACTCCACGGTGACGGCGCCGGTGCGGAAAGCGGCGGCGATCCGCTCCAGGGCCGCGCCGGCCTGCGCCATCCCCTCGCCGGGCACGGCGGCCAGGCGGTTCACCGTGTAGATGCCGATGACGGTCACCGCAAGGGTGGCCGCGGCGATGGCGGCAAGTTTGGGCGCGTCTGGGTGCATCGCCTGCCATTATATCGCGACCGGCCAGAAAACGGACGCGGTTCGTTGAGGGGCCGGGGACGGGCGACCCGTCCCCGGTCGGGAGTCGGCAGCTATTTCAAGGCGGACAGGATCTCGGCGATGGCGCGGTCCAGCTGCGGATCGCGGCCATCGAGGCGGTCCTTCACAGTCGTCCGGACGTAAATGTCGGGGGCGACGCCGTGGCGTTCGATGTCCTGTCCGTCCAAGGTGAAGCAACCCCACGATGGCAGGCGGAAGTAAGAGCCGTCCACCAGCGCCCGGCCCGACGTGAAGATCAGCCAGCGGTAGGTCTCGGTGCCGATCACCGGGCCCAATTTCAGCGCTTTGAATCCGGCGGCGGTCATCTCGGCGTCGCTGAGGCTCTGCTCGTTGATGAGCAGCACGATGGGCCGGGCCGCCGGAGCAAAGTTGGGCTGCGGGGCGAGCTTTCCGCCGCGGTACTTCCATTGGGTATAGGGCCGCTGGGTGAGGAAGCGGAGGATGTCGTCGTGCACGTTGCCGCCGGTATTGTAGCGCAGGTCCAGAATCAGGGCGTCCCGCTGGAAGGCTTCCGATGTCATCTCGATGTAGAACTGCTCCAGGCTCTGGCCGCCCATGTCCTTCAGGTGGACATACGCGATCCGGCCGCCGCCCTTGGCATCCACCTGCGCCTGGTTGGCCCGGATCCACTCGTCGTAAAGCTGTCGGCGGAACCGGCCGTATTGCTCCGGGTGGACCTTTACGTCGACGGTGACATCGCCCCTGCGGAAGGTGAGCGTCATCTCGGCGCTCAACGACGGGCGGACGAAGTACGATTCGCGGTTGACCGCCGGGTCCACCGGGACACCGTCGACGGCCGCCAGCACGTCGCCGGGCCGAACGTCTTTGTCCTTCCGGTCGAGGGGCGAGTTGTGGACCACCGCCTGCACCCGGTACGGGTCGTCAGTTTCGAAAACCAGGCCGGAGGCCTGCGTCCGCGTGCCGTGGAACGGTTTCTCCTCCGGTCCGGCGGAGTAGAACCCGAGATGGGAGGCGCCGAGCTCACCCAGTAGGTCGTCAAGCAGAATGCGCAGATCGGCGCGCGTGGTCAGGTGGGGGAGGAATGTCTCGTAGCGGCGCTTCACCGCTTCCCAGTCGGCGCCGTTGAAGGTCTCGTCGTAGAAATTCTCCTGCAGGCCTGCCCACACCTCGTCGAACATCTGGGGAAACTCATCGGCGAGGTTCCGCCGGAAAGCGTAGTTGACCTCGATTTTCTCCACCTTGTTGGTGTCCAGCTTGAGTTCGTGGATGTCGCCCTTGACCAGGAGGAACTGCTTGCCGCCGGCTTCGGCCAGCGCGAGCTCTTCGGCGGCGGCGCCGGCGATCTTTTCGGTCTTGGGGGGCTCGAAGGGCTTGAGCACGGTCTTCCAGAGGTTGTAAGCCTCCCCGTCATGGTTGGATAGGTAGAGCACCGTGGTGTCCGCGTCCTTTTGTAGGACGTACGGCGTAAACTGGCGCCCCGCGTCCGGCGAGATCTGCTTCCATCGCTCCAGCAGGTCGCTCAGGTCGAGGGTCACGGTGACCTTCGGCTTGTCCGGCGCCTTCACTTCCGCCGGCTTCCCCGCGTCGGCGGGCGGTGAGGCAGGGGCGTCCTTCGCCGCGGCGGCCCGGTCTTCCTGCTTCTCTTCCGCTTTCTCGTCCTGGAACAGCTTGTCGAACTCATCCGAGTGGAAGGCGAGGTCGAATTTTTCCAGCGGCAGCCGCCAGATGCGCACGTCGGCGCCGCCCCGGGGGTACAGCGGCTCGCGGCGGTTGGCAGTGAAGTACAGGTCCTTGCCGTCCGGGGACCAGAAGGGTTCGGCTTCCGTCACGCCGGTGTTCGTCAGGTTGATCGTCTTTCCGTCGGCCAAACTGTGGATGAGGATGTCCTGCTCGAAATTGCGGAAGGCGGTGAAGGCGACGTAGCGACCGTCGGGGGAGAAGCGCGGCGTGCTGTTGTCGAAGCCCCACAGCTCGTCCGTCACGAGGGTGCGGCTCTTGAAGTCCTTCAGGTCCATGAGCCGGACCTCGTTCCGGCCGCTCAGGTAAACCGCCTGGGTGCGCTCGGCGTTGAGCGATAGGGCGCGGTTGGACTGCCGGTCAAAGGTGAGTTCCTCCTCCTTCGACTTGCCGTCGGCGGCGATCCGAAACCAGTTCAGCCAGCCGTCGACGGTCTGGTTGTACAGGAGCGTCCGGTTGTCGGCCAGCCAGGCGACTTCCATTGCCCGGCCCTCGGGCCGGGTGGGCATCTCGCGGACGTGCTTTCCCTTGATGTCCGAAACGAACAGCCGGCCCCGCGAGATGAACGCCAGCTTCCGGCCGTCGGGAGACACGCCGAACGCCGTGATCCTGCCCGCCACCTTGAACTCCTGCTCGAGGGGCAGGGGATTGTTGCGGAACACCTCGATGGGCAGTCGGCGGGACTCCTTCCGGGTCACATCATAGATCCAGAGCTGGTAGTCCTTTTCGAAGACCACCCGGCGGCCGTCCGCACTGGCCTGGGGCATGCGGAGCGATGTGTCGAAGCGGGTCAGCGCCTCCTTTTTCCCGCCCGCCAGGCGGTACAGGTTGAACTCGCCGTTCCCCTCGTCGGAGACAAAGTAGAGGGTGCCCGCCCGGTCGAAGGCGGGCTGGTAGTCCTTGCCGCGCCAAGTGGTGTGGACTTTGAACTCGCCGGTTTTCGGATTCCAGGATTTGATGTCCGGATTGTAGTCGCCCTGGTAGCGCTTGCGGTTGGCGAAGCGGTAGCTCTCCCAACTGTCGGTGAAATAGTATTCGCCGCTCTGGGGATGCTCCGCGACGGCGTGAACGGTGTTGAAGTAGTGCGCCATCAGCCGCCGGGGGGTTCCGCCGCCGGCATTCACGGCGTAGGTCGAGAAATCGTTATACCGGTCGGAGGTGAAGTAGATCGTCCGCGAGTCCCACGACCAGGAATCCACCAGATCGTCGGCCTCGTGCCAGGTCAGGCGGGTGATGGAGCCGCCGGCTGCGGGCATGACATACACGTCGGCGTTGCCCGCCTGGTTGGAGCTGAAGGCGATGGACCGGCCGTCGGGCGAGTAGCGCGGTCGCTGTTCCTCGCCGTCCATGCCGGTGAGGCGGACGGCGGTGCCGCCGCCGGCCGGCACGCTCCAGATATCGCCGGCGTAGGCGAAGACGACGGTCTGGCCGTCGGGCGACAGGCTGGGTTGAGACAGGAAATACGGCTCCGCGGCGTAGGACGTGGCCGCCAGGGACAGGAGACACAGCAACACGCACATGGTTCGCATAACGCTTCCTCGCGAGTGGAATACCAGCGTGATTGATAACATACGTCGCGGAAAATGAAAAGTTATCGGATGCGACCACGCCGGGCGGCATCGGGGCAGACCGGCCGGAGCCGTGGCGCCGGCGCTCCAAATATTGCCGGCGGAGGGAACTTTTCGGTCGCCGGCCTCGTTCTGTATGAACGAGTACGCAATCGTTCGTCCGGAGGACAGTCATGAAACGAATACTGATGGTGATGGCTGCGGTGATGCTGCTGGCCCTGTTCGGTCTGGCGGCCAACAAGGAGCGTTGGGTCAACGTCCACGTGGTGGAGGCCGAGGATGACACCCAGGTGGATATCCGGGTGCCTTTGTCCCTGCTGATCGTGGCGGTGGACTGCGTGAAGAGTGACCAGCTGCAGAACGGCAAGCTGAAACTGGAATTTGACGACACCCAGGTGGACTTCAAGAAGCTGTGGGCCGAGCTGCGCAAACACGACAACACCGACTTCGTCAAAGTCAGCTCCAAGGAGGAGAATGTGCTGGTGTCCCGCAAGGGCGACCTGTTCATCGTGCAGGTGTTCAAGAAGGACGAGCCGGAGCAGGGCGCGCCCCATGTGCTGGTGAAACTTCCGGTGGCCCTGATGGATTCTCTGATGACCACCGAGGGAAACGAGATCGACCTGAAGGCGTTTCTGGCCCAGTTGGGCAACACGACCACCGGCGATCTCATCACCGTCCAGGAAAAGGACGCGAGCGTGCGGATCTGGATCGACTGATTCGAACCGGGTTGCCGGCGCGGCCTGATCCGGCCGACGCCGGCGACGGCATGACGCGGCACGCAGGAGGTGGACCATGGCGGGCTTGATGAAGGTGATGGTGGCGATGATGGCGGTGACGGGAGCGGCGTGCATGGGCGGTCTGCTCATGATCGCCGGGCAGCAGTGGCTGCTGGTTAAGGTGGACACCAAGGGGCCGGACGAGATGCATCTGGTGGTGCCGGTGCCCGTGGGGCTGCTGCAGGCGGGCGCCGCCTTCATGCCGGAGGAGGCCCGCCGAGTCGAGTTCGGGTCCGATGCGATCCCCGTCAAGATGGAGGATCTGAAGCGGCTGGCGGCCGCGCTGGAGGGGGCGCCCGACGGCGTCTACGTGTGCGTGACTTCGCCCCGCGAGACGGTCCGGATCGAGAAGCAGGGCGGTGATTTCAACATCTTCGTCAAGACCGACGAGGAAAAAGTGGACGTGCGCATCCCCATCGCGTTCCTCACGGAGTGCCTCAACGGCATGGACCAGAACGGCATGAATACCCAGGCGGCGATCGACGCCCTGTCGACGCTGCGATACGCAAAGGTGATGGACATCGAGGCGCCCGATGCCAACGTGGCCATCTGGAGCTGGTAAGCGAACGCACCCGACGGTGCACTTTCTACCTCCCAACCGGCCGCCCGTGCAGCCGGTTTTTTTTCTGTCCCGCTGATGGTATCCGTGAGCTTTTTTCACACTTCTGACATCTTTATGAACGCATGATGTGACACATCCGCCGCGCGCGGCACATTCCGCGCCGGCAACAGCCTGGAGGTACTGATGCGAGGGATCCGTATGGCGGGGGTGATCGTGTTGCTCGCCGCGGCCTGGTTGCTGGCCTTCGACGGGCCCGACGAGCTGTTGAAACACTACCGGGGGTCCGAGCCGATCCCGGCCGGCCTCTTCCAGGCTTACTCCCGGCTGGTTGCCTCGCTGCAGACCGGCGACGCCGGTGAGATCGAGCGGAACGGCCTGCCCCACGGGCTGACCATCAGCCGGGAGGAGCGCCCCGACGGCCGCCGGGACTGCGGCAATGATATCAACCTCCCCTATGTAAAGAGCGGCTTTCAGAAAGAGATCATCTCAGTCCGCCAGGATGGCGAAGGGTGCTACCTGATCCGGACCGCTTCGACGGCCCTCTGGTTCGTGGAAACCCGGCACATGGGCTGGAGACTCTACCGCTGGCTGGACAAGCCCATCCAGTGACCCGCCGCAGCTTCGTCGAGCATTGATCATTCGCCCGGCAAACGGTATAATGCAGTCTGCCTGACCGCCTCCCGGATCGCCGCTCGGCGCGGCCCGGGGGGCGGCAATTTATCGGCAGCGAGGAAACGGCGATCATGAACGAAGTCATCCTGCAGGAAGTGGGGTTGCGGGACGGGCTGCAGGCCGAGAAGCAGACGGTGCCGTTTGAGCACAAGGCGGCCTGGGTGGAGGCGCTGATCGAGTCGGGTGTGGACGTCATCCAGCTCGGTTCGTTCGTCAACCCGGAGAAGGTCCCCCAGATGGCCGACACGGACAAGCTGTTCCAGCGGTTCAGCCAGCCCGGCGCCAAGCCGCCGCGGGTGCGGCTCTCGGGCCTGGTCCTCAACGAAAAGGGGCTGGAGCGCGGCCAGGCGTGCGGCGTGGAGCTGTTCTGCATGGGCGTCTCGGCCAGCGAAACCCACAGCCAGAAGAACACCGGGATGACCGTGGCCGACGCCGCGACCCGCATCATCCAGATGGCCCGGGCGGCCATGGCCGCGGGCCGGGAGGTCCAGGTCTCTGTGCAGTCGGCCTTCGGCTGCGGCTTCGAGGGGGCCATCCCCGAGACGCGGGTGCTGGACCTGGTGAAACGCTACCTGGACGCGGGCGTTCGGATGGTGAGCCTGGCCGACACGGCCGGGCACGCCAACCCCGCCCAGGTGGAGCGGCTGTTCGGCGAGATCCGGGCCATGGGCGCCGGCGTCCAGATGGCGGCACATTTCCATAACACATACGGCATGGGCCTGGCCAATTGCATGGCGGCCATGCGGGCCGGGGTGACTTATCTGGAATCGGCGTTCGGCGGACTGGGCGGATGCCCGTTCACCAAGCTGCCGGCCGGCAACGTCTGCACCGAGGATTTGGTGCACATGCTTCAGCAGCTCGGCCAGCGGCCGGACGTGGACCTGGCGCGGCTCATCGGCCTGGCCAAGGACGTCAGCGCCTTCTTCAACCGGGAACTGCCGGGCTTCGTGTACAAATCGGGCCCCATCAAACATTAAAATATCCGTGAGGTGCGCATCATGAAGCTTCTCGAGGGAATCCGCGTCCTGGACCTGACCAACGTCCTGTCCGGGCCGTTCTGCACCCTGCAGCTGGCGCTGCTCGGCGCGGAAGTCATCAAGATCGAAAATCCGAAAGACGGCGACCTGGCCCGCAAGCTGGGCTGCGTGCCCGACTACAACAAGAAACTGATGGGGACGAGCTACCTGGCGCAGAACGCCAACAAGAAATCGCTGACTTTGAACCTGAAGCAACCCAAGGCCAAGGAGATCTTCAAGGAGCTGGTCAAGACCGCCGACGTGGTGGTGGAGAACTTCCGCCCCGACGTCATGGACCGGCTCGGTGTCGGCTACGAGGTCCTGAGCCAGATCAATCCGCGGCTGGTCTTCTGCGCCATCTCCGGTTTCGGCCACACCGGCCCGGACGCCTACAAGCCCGCCTACGACCAGATCATTCAGGGCCTGAGCGGCGTGATGGCCATCAACGGCGACGAGCGGCTCAACCCGCTGCGCTGCGGCTTCCCGGTCTGCGACACCGTGGGCGGCCTCAACGCCGCATTCGCGATCATGGCGGCGCTCTTCTCCCGGGAACGCACCGGCCGGGGGCAGTTCATCGACATCGCCCTGCTCGACTCCATCATGCCGCTCATGGGCTGGGTGGTGGCCAACCTCATGATCGGCGGCCAGCAGCCGGTGCTCATGGGCAACGACAACTTCACCGCCGCGCCCTCGGGCACGTTCAAGACGAAGGACGGCTTCATCAACATCGCCGCCAACAAGCAGGAGCAGTGGGAGAACGTCGCGGACCTGCTGGGCGTGCCGGAGCTCAAAGAAGATCCCCGCTTCAAGGAGCGGGACGCGCGCAAGGCCAACCGCCGGGCGCTGACGCCGCTGCTCGAGGCGCGGCTGGTCACCCAGCCCACCGGCTACTGGGTGGAGTTGCTGAACCAGAACGACGTGCCCTCGGGCGCCATCCCCACGCTGGCGGAAGCCCTGCAGGCGCCGCAGATCGAGCATCGACAGGCTTTCACGAAGATCCGCGCCGAGGGCATCGGTGAGATCCCGCTCTTCAATCACACGGCCAAGTTCTCCGGCGCCACGGGCAACGTGGAAGCGCCGCCGCCGCTCCTCGGGGAGCACAACGCGGAGATCCTGGGCCAAATCGGCTACTCGACCTCTGACCTGCAGTCGCTCAAGGCGGACGGCGTGATCTGACCCGCCGCTGATCCGGGCGGACAGCCGACCCCTGCGGCCGGTTGCCGGCCCGCTCCGGATGTTGATCGGATGACCGTTGTCGAACGGGTCCCCAGTGCTCGACCTGCCCCAACGGGAGAAAGGTATGCATGCAACCGGCCTGCTACTCGTCGGCCTGCTGGTCGTCGCCGGCGGTGTCGCCTGGACCGCCGCCGGCGCGGACGGGTGGCCCGCCGCGCTCCGGGAACTGGTCGCGTCGGAGCGGGCGTTCGCCCGGGCCGCGGACGAGGACGGGATCCGTGCGGCCTTTCTGTCGTTCCTGGCACCCGAGGGGGTGGTGTTCCGGCCCCGGCCGGTGCCGGGACGGCCGGCCTATGAGCAGATGCCGGCGGATGCGACGGCCCTGCTCGCCTGGCGTCCCGTCTTTGCGGAAACGTCCGCGTCGGGGGACATGGGCTACACCACCGGACCGTGGTATTTGAAAAACCGGCGGCAGGATCCGGACCCCGCCGGGTGGGGGCACTACGTGTCCATCTGGCGGAAAGAGGCGGAGGGCCGATGGACGGTCATCCTGGATGCCGGCATCCGCCACGGGCGGGCAGACCATCTGCCGGATGCCGTGACGGTCGCCAGATCCGGCCAGCCGGTTCATCCGGATGAGATCCCGTTTTCCGGCCTGGATGCGGAGATGTCCCGGTTGGCGGCCGGGAGCGGCCCCGCGGCCGCGTTCCGCCAGCTGGCCTCCGCCGATCTGCGATTCTATCGCGACCGCACGCTGCCCGTGATCGGCCGGGACAAGTCGCTGGCCCTGCTGCCTGCGGCGCCGGCTGCTTGGAGTTGGCGCGCCGAGGGGCAGGCCGTTTCCGCGGACGGCAGCCTGGGATACAGCTTCGGAATCCTCGAGACTCGAACCGCTGCGGGTGATGCGCGGCCGGCCCTGCAGCACAGCTATCTACACATCTGGCGCCACAACGCTGACGGCTACCGGCTGGTTCTGGACCTGACTGTCGCCATCCCGGCCGCGCCCGCGCCGTGAGTCGGGACGGGCCGCCCGGGGCAGGGGATCACGCACCCGTGGATACGATCAACCCGTCAGATTTTGTCCGGCGATCGTGCCGCGCGGTCATGGATCGCGCGGTGCACGTCCGGATCCATGCGCCGGCGATCGAGGCTTATGTCCGGGAGCTGGCGGCAGCGGATCCGACGACGCCGGGGCACGACCCCGCCTGCCATCACTTGGACGACGGCGCCAACACCGCCGCGTTCTTTCTCACGCTGGACGCCATCAACTTCGGCTCCGGCTATTTCCCGTTCCTGCGCAAGCGCCCCGGCCTGTCGGGCTATTTCACCGTGGCCTCCGCTCTAGCTGATCGATTTCGGAGTCGGGGGCCGTTGGCGGCGGACGAACTGGCGGCCATCACCGCCGAGGGGTGTGGTGAGCTGTTCGGACAGGATGCGGGGCATCCTGTCGTCGGCGAACTGATGGCGCGCTTCGCCCAAGCGCTCAATGATCTGGGAGCGCTGCTCGCCGCCCGCTATGACGGTTCCTGCACCGCGCTGATCGAGGCGGCGGCCGGGTCCGCGGCCAGGCTGATCGGGCGGCTGGCTGAGATGCCGTACTTTCAGGACGTCCAGACCCACGCCGGCGAGCCGGTGGCGTTCTACAAGCGGGCCCAGCTGGCCGCGGCCGATTTGGCGCTCGCCTTCGGGGGCGCCGGCTGGGGACGTTTTGAGGACCTGGCGGATCTGACGATCTTTGCCGACAATTTGGTGCCCCATGTCTTGAGGGTGGACGGCATCCTGAACTACACGCCTGGACTCGCGATGCGCATCGACCGCGGCGAGTTGATCTCCGCCGGTTCGGCCGAGGAGGTGGAACTGCGCGCCGCCGCAGTCACGGCGGCGGAATGGATCGTCGCAGCGGCGAATCGGCAGGGCCTGGCGTGGACCGCGATGGACGTGGACTACCGCCTCTGGAACCGCGGGCAGCGGCCTTACTTCAAGCAGGTGAAGCCCCGCCACCGCACCCGAACCGTCTTCTACTAGCGACAGCGCGATCTGACCGGCAACATCACACTGATAGTCATTCTTTTCATTGAATTGCATATAAGGCTTCACCCAAGATCTTAGACTGATTAAATTTATGAATATTCAATAAAATACGATAAATAAATTATTTTAGATAAATCATTTATTCAAATATTTTGATATATATATCGTTTAAACAATCCAAAACGATCAAAATTGATCATCTGCGGTATTGGACTGGCAGGATTCATATCGGGTCCGTTATCCGCATGCGCTGAAACAGAACAAACTGACGTGACGTACATACAGATGATTCATCCGTGCCTTGAATTATTATGATATTGGTGCAAGTCTTGCAATAATTGTAGAATTCAGATATATTGATTGCACCATACGGCCGGATCATTGCACGCCGCGCCGACACAAAAGGAGAGAGACCATGGCCAAGTCGAACAAGCGCCTGAGCACCGAGGAGATCATCGCGCTGGACGAGAAGTACGGCGCCCACAACTACCACCCGCTGCCTGTGGTCATTGCCAAGGCCAAGGGCGTCAAGGTCTGGGATCCGGAAGGACGCGCGTACTTCGACTGCCTGTCGGCCTACTCCGCGGTGAACCAGGGCCACCGGCACCCCCGCATCGTCAAGGCGATGGTGGATCAGACGAAGCGCTGCACCCTCACGTCGCGCGCTTTCCACAACGACATGATGGGCCGGTTCTTGAAGCGGCTCTGCGAGTACACCGGCTATGAGATGGCCCTGCCCATGAACACCGGCGCCGAGGCCGTCGAGACCGCGATGAAGATGGCCCGCCGCTGGGGCGTCGAGAAGAAGGGAATCGAGAACGGCCGGCAGGAGATCATCGTCGCCGAGGAGAATTTCCACGGCCGCACCATCGCCATCATCTCCTACTCCACCGATCCCGATGCCCGGATCAACTACGGCCCGTACACCCCCGGCTTCAAGGTGGTGAAGTACAACTCGCCCGAAGCCATCGAGGCGGCCATCACGCCCAACACCTGCGCCGTGCTGCTGGAGCCGATCCAGGGCGAGGCCGGCGTCTTCGTGCCGGCGGACGGGTACCTGCGGGCCGTGCGCGAGATCTGCACCCGCCACAACGTGCTCTTCATCGCCGACGAAATCCAGACGGGTTTCTGCCGCACCGGCCGCAAGTTCGCCGTGGATCACGAGGACGTGCGGCCCGACGCCATGACCCTGGGCAAGGCCCTGGGCGGCGGCCTGTTCCCAGTGTCGGCCGTGGTCGCTGACCACGACGTGATGGGTGTATTCACGCCCGGCAGCCACGGTTCCACCTTCGGCGGCAATCCGCTGGCCGCGGCCGTGGGCATGGCCGCGCTGGACGTGCTGGATGACGAGAAGCTGGCCGACAACGCCCGCAAGATGGGCGAGTATTTCCGGCGCGAGATCGCCAAGGTGAAATGCTCCAAGATGGTGCAGGTGCGCGGCAAGGGCCTGCTCAACGCGGTGGTGTTCGAAAAGGGCTTTGAGGCGTGGAACGTGTGCCTGGCGCTCCGTGACGCCGGCGTGCTGGCCAAGCAGACTCACGGCAACATCATTCGCTTCGCTCCGCCGCTGGTGATCACCCGCGGTGAGATGGCCGACGTCCTGAAGCGGATCACCAAGGTGTTCAAGGCTATCAAGTAACTGATCGGATCCGATAATCCCACAATCGAATTGAAGGCAACAACCCGGGCTCAGCCCCGGGTTGTTCGTTTTGAAACCGATCGAGTTGGGGATCGTGTCAACGGGCCGGGTTGGCGCGCGGTGGTTGACCAGGTGGGACTGCGCCCCGACGGCGGGCGATCAAACCGATGTTGTTCCGGGCAAGAATCTTAACGAATCAAGATGTCCCGTCCGGTGCGAGGACATTTCGGTATAATGGAACCAGCTTTCGGTTGCGGGCGCCATTGGGTTCAGCGGGGACATCGCAACCCGCAATGTGTGGTTGTTGGGGAGTCGGCCGTGAATGAGGTCACGTACAGTCGCCGCCTGGCCGTCTGCATGACCGCCGGGGTTCCGGTGGCCGAGGTCGCCGCCGTGCTGGCGCGCGACGATCCGGCCGATGCCGTCGCGCGGGATCTGGCGGTGCGGCTGGCCGCAGGCGAGCCACTGGCCGGCGCGCTGCGACGACACCCGCAGCGCTTCCCCGCATTTTTCATCGCCCTGGTTGAAGCGGGCGAACTCAGCGGCAATCTGGACAACAGCCTGACCGTGGGCGCGGCCGAGCTGGCCCGGACCGCCGCCGTGGAGCACCGCCTCGACCGCAACTGGCAACTGCCGGGGACACGCCGGCGGCTGATGCGGCTGGCGGCGATCGCCCGCTACTGTGCCCGCCTGGCCCTGCTCGTGGATGCAGGGGTTCCTGTCGTGGAAGCATTTTCGATCATCGCAGCGTCCGTTGCCGACGTATCCATCCGCAGCAGCCTGTTGGCCGCCCGCCAGGCCATCGAGATCACCGGCAGTCTGGCTCGCTGCCGCGAGCCGCTGCCGCCGCCGCTCCTGTGGCAAGTCCTCAACCTCGGCAGTCTGTCGAGCACGTTCACCACGATCCTCCGCGAAATGGGCGCCTGCTACGAGGCCGAGTTGACATTGCGCCTCGGCGCACGCGGCGCGGCCAGGGAGCGGCGGATCTGTGCCGCGGTCTTCGTGCGGAAATTCGCCGCTCTGTTCCGGTGCGGGGTGCCCGTGATCACCATTCTGGAACTGCTTGCCGGAGAGGATGATGTGTCACCCCGCGTCCGGGAAGCCCTGGCCCGGCCGCCGGCGGACCGCGGGTACCGCCTGACGGATCTGCTGGCCCGGACCGGTCTGTTCGACGAGTGGCACCTGGACGCGCTGGACATGGCGGAGACGGCGGGCCGACTGGACGACGGTCTTTCGGACCTGGCCGACATCCTGTCGTACCCCGACGAGGCCACGTCGGTCGGCAGCGTCCGCAAGGCGGCGTTTCTCAGCCGCTGGGCGTTGGACCCGGGCCGCATCGCCCTGCGGGTATTCGGCGTGTCCAACCAGTCGTTCTCCCGTTTGCTGGCCGGCCGCGGATTGTCCGCGCTGGATGCCGCCATCCTCGATGCGGGCGAAACCGGCTTGGATCGAGTTGCGGCGCTGTCGGCAGTGGCAGGGTTGCACACGCTGTACGGGGAGTTGCCGGACACGGTGCAAGCCGACGACTGCTGCTTTCTGGCGGGCTGGGCGGCCGCATGCCGGATGGGCCTGGCGGTCGACGCCGCCCTCGCACTGCTCGAGGGCGAACTGCCCCGGATGGCCGCGAGCATCCAGTCCATCCGCCACGCCATCGGGGGAGAGTCCATCCGCCTGACACCCAAGCGGCTGGTTCGCGCCGGCCTGGCCCCCTGGCTGGCGGTGGGGATCGCTGCCGGAGCGGCGGTCGGCGTCTTGGGCGATGCGCTGGAGCGGCTCGCCGCCTGCGAGCGCATCCGCTTGTGCCGGCGGCGGGCGCCGCTGCTGCGCGGCGGACCCATCCGCCGCCGGGCGGCGCTGACGCACGCCACCCGGGTGTTGGGCACGCTGTTGGGCTTGGGGGCGCCGATCGAGGAGGCGTTGGACGCGACCGCTTCCTGCTCCGGCGACCGCTCGACGGATCAGGCGTTCCGCCGCGTGTACCTGACCGTGGCGCGGGGGATGTCCCTGTCGCGAGCCGTCGCGGCGGAGCCGGTGTTCCCGCCGCTGTTTGCCGCCTGGGTGGGCTGGGGCGAAATCGCCGGCGCTTTGGATGCCCATCTGTTGAAAATCGCCGACCTGTACGAGGCGGAGATGGAACGACGGTGAATCGGTGAGTGGGTGAATCGGTGAATCGGGAGAGCTGGAGCCGAGGAGGAGATTCGGATCCGGCGATTGGAATCCTGAGTTGGAGCGGGCAGATGAATTCAGCAGGATTGAGTGAAACGAACTGGCTGCTGTTCGTCGCGGGCGCCGTCGGGTTGATTCTCGCCGCCTACTTGGTGTTCCGGCGGGTCAGCCGGCGGGTCTACGAGCGGCATGGACGCCTCACCCGAGTCGCCGCTTGCCTCCAATTTCTGGTGATCCTGGGCGTGATCGCGTTTCCGTTCCTCTACAATCCGACACAGTGGCAGGGGTTCTGGATTCTGGAAACCCCGGCGGGACGCCCGTTGGCCACGGCGGGTGTCGTGGTCATCGTCCTGGGTTTCATCGTCGCGTTCGGCACCCTGGCGTGGTTCGGACTGCGCCGGGCCTTCGGACTCGGAGTCGTGGGATTGGTGCGCGGCGGGCCGTACCGGCTGATCCGCAACCCGCAGATCATCGGCGGTTACCTGCTGATCATCGGCTCGTCGCTGCAGTGGCCGTCGCTCTATGCATGCGGCTGGATCGCCCTGTGGGGCATCGTCACGCACTGGATGATCCTCACCGAAGAGGAGCACCTGCGCCGGCAGTTCGGCGAGGAGTATGTCCGCTTCTGCCGGGAGATCCCCCGGTATCTGGTGCGGCTGGGCAAGACGGAATAAGGGCCGGCGAGGCGCGGATGGCGAAACGAAGCGCGGGTCTGCTGGCTTACCGGCGCCGGGAGGACCGGCTGGAGGTGCTGCTCGTGCACCCCGGTGGACCCTACTGGCGGGACAAAGAGGATGGCGCCTGGTCCATACCCAAGGGCGAACACGCGCTGGATGAGGACGCCTTCGCCGCCGCGTGCCGCGAATTTCGGGAAGAGACGAGTTGGCCGCTGCCAGTCACCGCGGATCCGGCGAATCCGACGGCTGGACCGGGGGGGGTAGGGCAGGCGGCCGCTCGAGAGCCGGAGGACGCGTTCATCCCCGTAGGCGAGGCGACGTTGTCCAGCGGCAAGGTGGTCCGCGCCTGGGCGTTCGAGGGGGACTTCAACCCGGCGACGCTGCGAAGCAACACCTTCACCTTCGAGTGGCCCCGCGGCTCCGGCCGGATACATGAATACCCCGAGGTGGACCGGGCCGGCTGGTTCTCACTGGAAGAAGCGCGGCTGAAGATGCATCCGGCGCAGGCGGTGTTTCTGGAGCGACTGAAGCAGCATCTGGAGACGAGAAAAAGGTGAATGGGGCAAGGCGGCATTCCTTGATCATCTTGCACGGGTCATTATTCATCGGGTAGTTGGGGGGGACGATGAATGATAAATGGGTACACGGTCTGGTTGCTGTGATCCAGGGCCCCGAACTCAGGTTCCAGGTTCGATGTCCAAAGTCCGAAGTCCGATGTCCGGGAATGAGTCCCGCCCCCCGAGTTGTCCGACACGATCCGCCGGCGAGCATACCAGAGGTACCGCGAGTGGGAGCGGGCGGTGCGAAAGCCCTTTTCGAACGTCCTATTTCGCCAGCGTGAACAGCCCCACTGCGGAAATGGCGGGGCGGGCGCGCGACGATTCAATCACCAGGCGCACGGTCCGGGCCCTGACCGGCGCGAATCGGAGCAGGCGCTGGTAGCCGACGGTGGTTCCCCGGGCGAATTCCCGCCAGGCGCCGCGGTCGTTCCGCCACTCGAGCCGGAAGGCTTCCACCCGCTGGCCCAGGCGGATGTGCTCCCGAACCATCGCCACATCGAACGTGCGTGCCTCGGTCAGTTCGAATTCCAGAACGGTCGAGGTCGCGTCTTCGGACGGGCTCCAGTACGTCGCCGGATCAGCGTCCAGGACATTCGCCGCGTCGTGCCCCGGGGCCGCCGGGGCAGACGCGAAGGCACCGGCCAGGCGATTGTCGCGGAACGTGTCGTCCAGCAGGCGCCGCAACCTGTGCAGGCTCCGGATATCCGCGTCGTGGATGCGCCCACGCCGGTCGGGCGGGACGTTCACGAGCAGCACGGCGTTGCGGCCCACGGAGCTGAAGTAGATGTCCAGCAGCTCAGCCGGCGTCTTCACGCGGCTGTTTTCTGCCGGATGAAAAAACCAGCCGGGTCGGATGGAGACATCCGCCTCCGCCGGGTACCAGAGCAGGGATGCGGCGGTGCGCAACCGGGCCCGGCTGCCGAGGTCGGCGTCGGTCAGATCGCCGGGAATGAACGCCGCGTCCACCGGGTGTGCCGTCGCACCGGCAAGTCGGCCGAGATCCAGTCGATCGGGGATCACGCTCCATTCCGTCTCCCTTCCGACGCCCGTCTCTGTACCCACCCAGCGGACGTCCGGGCCCATGCCGAAGATGACCGCTTGCGGCTGCAGCTCGCGGACCACGGCGTAGTATGACGGCCAGTCGTATGTCTGCCGCCGTCCATCGGGCCCCTCCCCGCAGGCGCCGTCGAACCAGACCTCGGCGATTTCGCCGTACCGGCTGAGGAGTTCGCGGAGCTGGGCGCGGAAGAATGCGTTGTAGCGGGGCGAATCGCCATAGGACGGCTCGTGCCGGTCCCATGGCGACACGTAGATCCCGAACGCCAGGCCGGCCTCGCGGCAGGCGGCCGCCACCTCGCCCACCACGTCGCCCCGGCCGCCGCGCCACGGGCTGCTCCGGACGCTGTGCGTCGTGGTGTCGGTGGGCCACAGGCAGAAGCCGTCATGGTGCTTGGCGGTGAGGATCAGCAGCCGCATGCCGGTGTTGCGAAGCACCCGGGCCCATTGACGGGCGTTGAAATCCGTCGGGTTGAAACGGGCGGGATCCTCCCGGCCGGTGCCCCACTCGACGTCGGTGAAGGTGTTCATGCCGA
>JAAYUB010000178.1 GCA_012517875.1 Acidobacteriota bacterium
TGGTGGTCCCGGCCGCGGAGATACTTTCTGGCGCTGGCGTCTAGCATGGGCGCTCCCCCAAAAAATAGTGGGCGAATATACGTGAAAAGCGCCGGCGGATCAACGGCGAATTCACCGGACTTTCACCACCTGCTGGTAGATGGCCTCCAGGCGCTGTCCGATGCTCGTGTAATTGTAACGCTCCGCCACCAGCTTCCGGCCCTCGCGGCCCAGGTTTTCGGCACACTGACGATCCTGCAGCAGGTAGCAGACGCTCTCGGCGAAATTCTCCTCCTGGTTGGCGATGATCAGGTGCTGGCCGTCGCTGACGTCCAGACCGGCCGCGGCCAGTTCGGTCGCCACCACCGGTTTGCTCATGGCCAGCGCCTCCATCACCTTGACCCGCATCCCCATGCCCAGCCGCAGCGGCGCGACGATCACCTGGCAGCGCGCCAGCGCCTCGCGGATGTCCGGCACGAAGCCGGTGATGACCACGCCCGGCCGGTCGCGCAGCGCGTGGAACTCCTCGGGCGGGTGGATGCCGATCACGTAGAACTTCGCCGCCGGCAGCCGTTCTCGGATCAGGGGGAACACGCGGTCAACGAAAAAATGGACGGCGTCCACATTGGGATAGTGGTGATAGGCCCCGAAAAACCCGATGGACAGCGGTTCTACATCCGCTGCGTCGTGAGGGGCGAAATAGTCTGTGTCCACCCCGTGGGGCAGCACATCGATCTTGTCGGCGGGCACATAACCGTGGAGTTCATCTGCCTCCAGCCGGTTCATGCAGATGATCCGGTCCACCCGCTGCAGGATCTCCAGCTCGCGCTTCATCACCTGCAGGGAATCGTAGTACATCTTGATCTTCTGTACCGGGTTCGACAGGAACGGGATGTTCTTGCGATAGGCCATGAAATTGACTTCGTGCTCGGTGAGCACGGTGGGGATGCTGCCGAGCTCCTTCAGGTAGATGCCCATCTGGATATACTCGAGCTGTGCCAGGTCATACCGCTCCTTCTTGAGCAACTTTTGGAGTCGGGCGCGGAACTCGCCCGACATGTAGTCGATGAACGGCTCGAACGGGAACAGGTAGAACGGTCGCCGCTCCGGCATGGGCACGATGATCAGCTTGTCGCACATCTGCTTGAGTTCGTGGACGCGCGAATCGTCATCGTTCTTGTTTCGGAAGGTGAGGAGGGTCAATTCATGGAACCGGTGCAGATAGTGGAACAATTCGAATATTCGACTGCTTCCACCGTGCAGACCGCGGCCGGGCAGGTAAGCGCTGAGGCAGAGTATCTTCATGAATGGATTCCAGGGCGGTTATTATACTCCACCGGTCCACCGGCGACAAGAAATGCCCTTGCAACTTGCGGATGCTGCTCGTATCCTTTAGGTGGCTGGAGGGTTTGGGCAGATGATTCGCTTTGAAGATATCGCCGAAAAGCTCACCGCGCACTACCCCAAGGCGGATCTTGACATGCTGAAGCGGGCCTACGTCTTCTCGGCCAAGGCGCACGCGAACCAGTTCCGCAACTCCGGCGATCCCTATCTGGCCCATCCGCTCGAGGTGGCCAACATCCTCGCCGAGATGGGACTGGACGAGATCGCGGTGGCGGTGGGCTTCCTGCACGATGTGGTCGAGGATACGCTCACCGACATCGATACCATCCGGAAATACTTCGGCGATCCGGTCGCCCTCATCGTCGAGGGCGTCACCAAGATCGGCCAGATCGCCTTCACCTCCACCGAGCAGCGCCAGGCGGAAAATTTCCGCAAGCTGCTTCTGGCCATGAGCGACGATGTCCGGGTCATCCTCGTCAAGCTGGCCGACCGTCTCCATAACATGCGCACGCTCAAACACCTGAGCCCGGATCAGCGATCACGCATCGCACGGGAGACCAACGAGATCTATGTGCCCATCGCCAACCGTCTGGGCATGGGCAAGATGAAGAGCGAGCTCGAGGACTTGGCCTTCTACCACCTGGAGCCGGAAAAATACCAGGAGATCATCGCCCTGATCGAGAAGCGGCGGGCCGCCGGCAACAAGCTCCTGAAGGACGTCGAGGGGCGGTTGCGCACCATCTTGGCGGAGAACAACATCCCGGCGGTGTTCCAGGCGCGGATCAAGCGCGTGGCCAGCATCTACGCCAAGATGAAACGGCAGCGGATCTCCTTCGACGAGGTGTACGACTTTCTCGCCGTGCGCGTCATCACCGACAGCGTGCCGAACTGCTACGCCGTGCTGGGCATCGTGCACACCGCCTGGAAGCTCGTGCCGGGCCGCTTCAAGGATTACATCGGCATGCCGCGCCCCAACGGCTATCAGTCGGTGCACACCACGATCATGAGCGAGGCCGGCATCCCCTGCGAGATCCAGATCCGCACCGAGGAGATGCACCAGATCGCCGAAAGCGGTATCGCCGCCCATTGGATGTACAAAGAGGGCAAGATCACCAAGGACGACACCGACCGGCGCTTCGCCTGGTTGCGGCACCTGCTGGAATGGCAAAAGGAGGTCCAGAACCCCCACGAGTTCCTGACCAACCTGAAGATCGACCTGTATCCCGAGGAGGTGTACACCTTCACCCCCAAGGGCGATGTCATCATCCTGCCCAAGGGGGCGACGCCGGTGGATTTCGCCTACGAGATCCACACCGACGTCGGCCACCAGTGCTCCCAGGCGCGGGTCAACGCCCGGATCGTGCCGCTCAAGTACCAGCTCCGCAACGGCGAGATCGTGGAGATCATCACCGCCAAGGATCATCATCCCAGCCGCGACTGGCTCACCTTTGTCATCTCCGCGAAGGCGCGCAACAAGATCCGGGGGTGGCTCAACAAGTACGAGCGGCAGCAGGCCATCGAATTCGGCCGGAAGATCATGGAGAAGGAGACCCACCGGTTCCACTCGTCTCTCAAAGCGGTGTTGGGCCACGCCGACTTCGCGGCGCGGCTCACCGAACTCGGGGTGATCAAGCCCGAGGACCTGTACGCGCAGATCGGATTCGGCAAGGTGTCGGCGCGGAAATTCCTGGAGAATCTGCTCGGGGTCGCCCCTGAGGCGCCGGCGCCGGATGGCGCCATCAAGAGCCTGGTCAAGGATGTGTTCAGCCTGGGCCGGGACAAGCTGCTGGTCAGCGGCATGAGCGACATCCTCATCAGCCGAGCGCGCTGCTGCAGCCCCATCCCCGGCGAGGAAGTCGTGGGCTACATCTCCCGCGGCCGCGGCGTCATCGTGCACGCCAAGGACTGTCCGAACGTGGAGAAGCTGCTGAACCATCCGGAGAAGGAGATCGAGGTCACCTGGGGCAAGGCGCAGAAGGGGGCCACCTTCCCGGTCCGACTGCTCGTCTACACCGACGACCGGAAAGGGTTGATCGCGGATATTTCCAATAAAATCACGAAGATGGATGTGAACATCCGCGACTTCCGCGCCCATTCCAAGGGGCGTGAGGAGGGCGTGTTCCAGATCGCCCTGGAAGTCGCGGATCGATCCCAGCTGGATAAAATCATCCGCATGCTGAAGTCGATCAAGAATGTTCGGGATGTGGAACGGGCGGACTATTCCAAGACGTGACGCGCGCGCTGAACGCTCAGGCGCGGGACGCGGAAGTCGGCTTGACTACCTTGCCGGACCGCAGGCAGCGGGTGCAGACCCGGATTTTTTTCACGTCGCCGCCCACCTGCGCTTTCATCTTGTGCAGATTTGGCTCAAAGCGGCGGTTCGTGACGTTGTGAGCATGGCTCACGTTATGGCCAAAAACGGGCCCTTTCCCACAGATTTCACAGCGCTTGGACATGGTTCCTCCACGGCAGCCTTCTCAAAATAAAGGCGTATCTTAGCCAATGCACCCCGGTCTGTCAATCATTTTCTGGACCGGCACGGCGGCCGGCCGCCCCGCCGCTACGGCTCCCAGCGGTAGGCCGCCCGGTCCAGCTCCTCGAGCGTGCGGATCGGCCGGGGCGGATTCAGGTATCGCGCCAGGAACTGGTAGATCTTGACCCGGGTCTGCCGGGCCAGCCGCGTGTCGATGCGGTCGAAGCTGTGGCCGCCGGGTGCATCCTTGAAGATCTCGTATTCGAACGACTTATCTTCCGCTTTCAACGCCTGGATCAGATGCTCCACTTCGAGGACGAACACATCATCGTCGTTGGTGTTCGTGTGGATCAGGAGCGGCGTGCGCAACTTGGCCGCGTTCCAGGCCGGCGACCGGCGGCGATACTCGTTGACATTCTGCTGGGCGGTCTGGCCGAGGTGGTAGTCCGCCGCAAACTCGCGGCGATACTCGTCGTCGGAGTAGCCCATCCGGGCGATGAGGTCGCTCACCGGCACGCCCGCGAACGCCACCTGGTAGTCGTCCGGGTGATCGAAGATGTTCATCAGGGCGATCATGCCGCCGTGACTCCAGCCGACGATGCCCGCGCGCTTGCCGTCGACGGCGGGGCAGTTCTCCGCCACATAGAGGCGGGTGGCGTGCACGTCATCGTTCTCACGCCCGCCATAGTCGATGCGCTCATAAAAACCTTTGCCGTAGCCGGTGCTGCCGCGGTACTCCGGCGCGGCCACCACATACCCCTGGGCCACGAGCTCGCGGACGATGTGGGTGTGGTAGGTGGTGAAGTTGGCATGCACACCGCCGTGGGGCAGTACGATCAGAGGCAGCTTGCCGGCGCCGGCGGCCCATTTCGGGACGAAGAGGTAGGTCCAGAACTTGAGGGGATTCTGGGCGCCCATGGCCGTCGGGTTTTTCACCTGAGCCGGCGGAGGGCCGACGATGAAGAGCTTGTCCACCAGGGCCACGTCGCCCACGCGCTGGAACCAGAGCAGGTCGTCCACGGCCTTTTCCAGCACGTCGAGGCGATGGTCGAGCGCCTCAAAGCGGCGTTCCACGGCGCTCCGTTCCGGGGTCTTTGCATCGTCGCCCTGAGCCAGCCCGGCCGTGCCGAGCGCCAGCACCACGGCCGCCGTCCATGCCAGGCGGCCGAACCACGACTGGTTTGCGTTCAGGATGTTCATGGGATCTCCTCCAAGTGTCTACTCCCACCGCCGGGAGATGGGATCGACCGGCCGTTCCGGCACCGAAAGCCGCCGCCACGACCGCCCGTCACATCAGGCCGGTTGTGATGACCGGCGTCAGTTCCCGGTGGATGACCGTTTGACGGTAACCATTCTCGGCCCGAATGTCAAGCCGTCCCGCAACCGCACCGTCGTCCCGGTCTCCGAAAACATCGGGATCGCCCCTTGCGTAAGAAATCAGACATTTTGGTGAAGGAGAACGCATGCGCACACACCCTCTCGTTGCTCTGACTGCGATTGTTTGGCTCGCCATTTTCGGTTCGGCCCAGGCACCCTCGTCCACCGGCCGGGCCGAGGACTCTTCGCGCCAGCTCGTGCTGGTGGAGCAGCCTAAGCCGGTGCCGGCACCTTGGCGCGCCGGATTTGATTCCATCACCGCAGCCGACGCGGGTATCTGGATTCGCTGCCTGTCCGCCGACGCGCTGGAGGGCCGCGAGACAGCCACCACCGGCCACGAGGCGGCCGCTGAGTTCGTCGCTGCCCTGCTCGCCTCATGGGGTGTCGTCCCCGCCGGGGACCCCGTCCGCGTGGAGCCGGCAGGTGCCTTTGCCGCCGGTCCCGCCGCGCCCCGCCCCGCCGGGCCGCCCGCCCGCTCATACTTCCAGCGGGTGCCCATCCGGGAGATCCGCTCCGCCACCAGCCGCATCACGGTGGGCCGCAGCTCCGGCGCCGCCGAGCAAGCCCATGTCTTCCAGCCGGACATCGATTACCAGTTCCCGCGGGTGCGCCGAACCGAGGTGCTCCGCGCCCCCGTCGTATTTGTCGGGTACGGCATCCGGGAGACGGCCGCCGGCTGGGATGACTACCGCGGCGTCGACGTCAAAGGCAAGGTGGTGCTCATCCTGAACGGCGCCCCCCGCCCAGACGATCCGGCCTCGCCGTTCCACCAGCCGGAGCTCAAGGACAAGTATACCGGCGCCCGGCCGCGCCGCACCGCCTCGCCGAAGACGGCCGCGGCACGCGAGCTCGGCGCCCTGGCCGTGCTGCAAGTGGAGAGCGACGCCGCCGGCCGCGACGTTGCCGCCCGGGTGCTGGACGGCCGCGTCGTGGACGACTCCAAGCCCGTCATCGACACGGGCGACCGGGAACTGGAGCTGCCCGAACCGACCGCCCCGCTTCCCATGGATGCGCTGCCGACTCTGACTGTCTCTCGCGAGATGGCCGCCTACATCGTCGGCCTCGCGGACGCGGAGCTGGACGGCCTCCGGGCCGATATCGACGGCAAACTGCAGCCGGCCTCACGGGAACTGGCCGGCGTCACGCTGGAACTGCGCAGCGAAGTCACCAGCGCCCTGACCAGCTCCCGCAACGTGCTGGGTTATGTCGAGGGATCCGATCCGAAGCTCAAGGACGAGGTGGTGGTCATCGGCGCCCATCTGGACCACCTGGGACATTACGGTCCGTACATCTTCAACGGCGCTGACGACAATGCCTCCGGCGCCGCCGGCCTGCTTGAGATCGCGCAGGCGTATGCGATGGGCGACGCCAAGCCGAAGCGGTCGGTGCTGTTCGCCTTCTGGACTGGCGAGGAGCAGGGTCTCCTCGGCTCGCGCTACTATGCCGACCACCCCTTCGTGCCCATGGACCGGACGGCGGCCTGCGTGAACCTTGACATGCTGGGCCGGTCGTGGACAAAGGAGCGTCTGGAGCGCGTGTCGCGCATGTGGGGGATCAATCTACCCGAAGACGTAATGGCCAGAATCAAGGTGGAGGAGTTCATGGCTCTGTCGCTGAGTGAAACCGAGGCGATGGACGCGGCCATCCGCGCCGCAAACACCCACGTGGGGATGGCGCTGTATCTCCGACCCAGCCGCGGGGCCGCCGCCGGCGGCAGCGACCACGCCCCGTTCGCCCAGCGGAACATCCCGTGGACGTTCTTTTTCAGCGCCATGACCGAGGATTACCACACCCCGGGCGACTCCGTGGACAAGGTGGAGCTGGCGCGGGTGGAGCGCCTGGCCCGGCTGGCGTTTCTCACGTCGGTGGAGCTGGCGGAGGGCAGCCACCGGTGAACGGTGAACAATAAAGAGATAGGAGATAGGAGATAGGAATAGGCAAAAGGATTGAGAGGTGCCACACAGAGGGATCCAAGTAGGGATCCCAGGTGGTGAATCAGAAACAGGAGACGGGAGACGAAACAAGAAGCGAATCCCGAAACCCGAGACCGTTTTCCGATGTCCGATGGCCGATGTCCGCATTACCGGAACGAGCATCGAGCCTCGATGACAATTACGATTACGATTACGATTACGAGCACGACTACGATTTCGGTCCACGACGATGGGTAAGGCACTCGAGCTCGAATCATCGATCGGCTTCTAACTCTTCTCGCCTATCTCCTATCACCTGTCTTCCTACTGTTCACTGTTCACTTACTCTGCGCCTGCACCGCACTCATGAAGTTGAACTGCTGGTCAAAGAACAGCACGAAGGAGAGCACGGGCGCCTCTGCGGTGACGTGGATGTAACCGCTCGCCTGGTTCTCCAGGGTGCCGATCCCCTCCATGGTGCTGAGCTGGCGCACGTACTTCTCGCCCGGCGCCAGGGTGCGGTTCACCACGTTGCCGTTCAGCGTGCCGTCGATCTTGTGCACCGAGATGGAGATATTCACCGGCGTCGTGGTGCTGGGGTTCACCACCGAGATGCCGGTGCTGTACACCACGCCGCCCACATCGCCGTTGGCCACCTGGGCGTAGTAGAAATCCTTCGAACCGGTCGCCTGGAGCGGCAGCGTGGACTCGTAGAGATGGTGCGCCGGATCGCCGAAGGTGATGCAGCCCGCCAGCGGTTTGCCCGGCGAGCGGATCTCCAGCCATCCCTCCGACGAGGCGCCGTCGGGGAGGCCGAGTTGCGTGTCGGTCAAGGTCACGGTGGCGCTCCGTGGAACCGTAACGTTGAATGGTGCGGCCATGGGGGTGCCGTTCGCGTAGTACGGCCGGATCTCGGCCGTGGCGTCGCTGCCGTTGCCGCCGTTGTACAGGTTGATCGAGGTGGAGTAGATCCCCGGCCACAGCACGATGTGGGAGGCAAACAGCGTCTCCGCCCGGTCGCCGAACGGGACGGCATTGGTTGTGGCGACGCAATCGTCGCCGTGGCGGATCGTGGCGGTGGCAATGAACGGATGCCCGCTCTCGAGGTAGAGGGCCCCGTCGAATGAACCGAAGGCCGTCAGGTCGGTCACCAGCGCGCCGCGGGCGGGAACCGGAAAGGATCCGAGATAACTGCCGCTGGTGGCGAAACTGCTCTGCAGTTCCACCGTCATCCCATCAGCACTGGGATTGACAATGCGCACCTCGGTGGTGTAGCCGTTCTGCATCTGGATCCGCGGGATGACACCGATTTTCATCGTCTCCGTAAACACATTGGCGCCGTCCAATCCCTCCAGTAAACCCCATGGGAACCACTGGGTCAGGAAGAAACCCAGCAGGCCGTACTCCGAGGTTCGCGCCTCCACCCACCCCTGGGCGGGCTGGGTGAGCAGCAGTGCCCCTTCCGCCTGGTAGGCGCCTTGCCCGCCGGCCGGCCAGTTCCAGTTCGGCGAATCGGCGATGGACTGGCCGTTCACGTCATAGGCATGGAAGGTGACCGTGGACGCCTTGGCGCCGGTGTTGACAAAGCCGAATCCCTCGGTGTGGGCCGTCGGATCAAAATCCAGCCGCGGGAAGTATCGAAGAGCATAAATTGAACCTTCGTCCAGGTTGTAGACCAGCGGGCCGCCGGGATGGGGCAGTTCTGCCAGAGGCGGGAACGGGATGGATTCCGCGGGTGGCGTCTCCGGGATCTCCACCGGCGGGACGTCGGCAAACGACCGCACCGCCGGACACACGGGCAGGTAGTAGTACCCGCCGCCCCCCGTGGGTACCGTCGCCGCCATGATCGCCTTGACCTGGATGGGCCGGACCGGGTTGATCTGGAAGGTCATGGTGTTCTCGTACCAGAGTTCCGGCGCCCCTTCGGCGGGCACCAGCGCCGGTGGCACCCGGACGATCACCAACTGGTGGCCGGGCTCGGCGTTCAGGGCATGATTCGAGGTAATGGGGACGGTGCTGAGCCCCGCTTGGACCTCCAGCGGTCCGCTGTGACCGCTGTAGTCGTCATAAGCCGCGGCAAAGCCGGTGATGTCGTCCGGAAACTGTAGGATTCCCACACCGCCCACATCGTTCACGGAGATCTTGTTGGAGTGGATAATCTGGACCCGCATGTCGTAGCTCACCCCCTCCTGGTGGTAGTCCAGGAACGAGTACGAGCCGGTCAGCACGCTCGCCGTGCTCTCCTCGACGGTGGGCCGGACGCCCCCCATCCAGATGGTGAGGGTGCCGGTGCCGTCGGGGGACATGCCGCCGCGCATGGGACTCATGTTGAGCATGTTGAAACAGGAACAGGCGCCGCCGATGAACGGCACCAAGGCGGCGAAACCGACGATCAGGGCAATTTTAAAGCTGTTGGACATAATCATCCCTCCAGTGAAGATTTACGTTTGGGGTTGCCGGCGAATCCCTTCGGCCGACGATGCCCCGCCGGTCCGCGGACCGCGGCGGGCGGCGGTTCCGGCGGGGCACTGCGGCTGCTCCAGCCAAGCAGCGCCGCCCCGCCTGCAGCCGCAACGAGGCCGGCCGCCCAGATGACAGGAGCTGCCGCGGCCTCGGCGCGGAATGCGCCCACCCCCGCGTGGGCGGCACCGGCCAGGAGCAGTCCCACTCCGGCGCTGCGGCCGGGCGGCATGAACCGGCCGCTCCGGCGGCTCCAGACCGCCAGTCCCCACAGCCCCGCCGCGATGAGAAGATAAACCGTCGCATAATACAACTGGACCGGATGGAGCGCCTGGCCGGGGTAGTGATCGCCGGCGGGGGAACCGGGCGGGAACCGGACGCCCCATGGCATCACCGTGGGGATCCCGTAGCAGCAGCCGGCCAGGAAGCAGCCCGCGCGCTGGATGGCCAGGCCCGCCAGCACCACGGGCATGTAGGTGTCCAGCACCGGCCGGAGCGGGATGCGCCGCCGGGCGGCGTACGCCGCCCAGGCCAGCGCGGTGGCCGCGGCCACCACCCCGGCGGAGAGTTCACCCAGTCGCCAGAACTGCAGCAGATCCATCCAGGCCGCGGCGCCGAAATCCAGATCGTGGAACATCGCCCAGAGTTTCGGGGCGAA
>JAAYUB010000179.1 GCA_012517875.1 Acidobacteriota bacterium
TGCCGGCGGCGGCCGGACCCCGGCCGGCGACCAGTCCTGGTCGCCTGGTCCATCCTGCTCATCGTCCCACTCCTGCAGCTGACGCCTCTGCCCGCGGCGGTCCAGCGGGTGATCAGCCCAGTGCACGCCCAAGTCATGTCGCGCGTCCAGGCCACCGGCCTGGTCGATCCCCGCGCGCTGCACACCGCCGTCAGCATCTTCCCCGGCCGGACCGTGGAGCAGTTCCTCCTTTTCGCCGCCCTGGCCGCCGTGTTTTGGGTGGGCCGGGAGCTGCTGCGGGACGCCGGCGCCCGCCGCCGGTTAAGCATCGGGCTGATCGTCCTGGCCTCGGGAGAGACCTGCTTCGGCCTGCTCCAGTATCTCGGCAAAATCCCGCACATCTTTCTGGCACCCGGCCGGGAGGTGGCGGAGGTGGCTTCGGGCACGTATATCAACCGCAACCATTTCGCCGGCTTCCTCGAGATGGCCTTTCCGGTGGTCATCGCCCTGGCTTACGGGCTGTTCTACGCCCGCATCCGCCCCGCCATCGACACCTACTCCGGCCGCTGGCGGAAGCTGTTCACCCATCCGCGCACGCCGGTTTTCACCCTGCTGTTGTTCACCGGCGCCTGGTTATGCTTGGGCCTGATTTTTTCGATGTCCCGGGGCGGTATCTTGGCCATGCTTCTCACCGTCGCCTTTCTGAGCGTGCTTACCGCGATGCGTCACAGCCGCCGGCGGATCCAGCTCGTCGCCCTGTTGTTCGTGCTGCTGGTGGGCGGGTATGCCGTCTGGCTGGGTCTCGATCCGGTTCTTACCCGGTTCGAACGGATCATGGATGAGGAAGGTGTCATGACGGAGGGGCGGCTTCCCGTCTGGAAGGACACCGTGGACCTGATCCGCGATTTTCCCCTGCTGGGCGTGGGGCTGGGCAACTACCGGTACGCCTTCCTGAGTTACAACGAGACGCCCATGAACGTGGTCTACGACCACGCCCATAACGATTTTCTGCAGTACACCGCCGAGCTGGGCATCCCGGCCGGTTTCACGCTCATCGCCTTCGTGCTGGCAGCGGTCTTCTTCGCCTGCCGGGGCTTCATCCGCACCCCCAGCGTATCGCGGCAGGCGGCGCTCCTCGGCGCCGCCGGCGGCGTGTTCAGCATCCTGGCCCACAGCGTCACCGACTTCAACCTGCAGATCCCCGCCAACATGGCCCTCTTCACCATGCTGCTGGCGGCCATCAGCGCGGTGCTTGCCGAGGAGCGGGCGGCGGAGGAATCCGCCCCGGCCGACGATTCGGCTGAAGATGACGACTTGTAATTTTTTCTCATCAATCGTCCGGGCGTGTTATAATCCGATCTGCGGATATTTGAAGACCCGACGAATTGGTTTTGGCTCTGGGGCATCAATCCAACGCCTTGAACTCTGCCAGATCCGGAAGGAAGCAACAGTAAAAGGTCCTCTTGGATGTGGTGTCTCCAGAGCCTTTTACTATTGCCCTAATCCCCGGCCAATCAGAGATGGTCCCTAAATCATACCAAGTCATCGCCCGCAAATGGCGCCCCCAACAATTCGAGGAGGTGGTGGGCCAGAAAACCATCACCCGCACCCTGCAGAATGCCATCCGCCTCGGCCGGATCGCCCACGCCTACCTGTTCACGGGTACGCGAGGCGTCGGCAAGACATCCACGGCCCGCATCCTGGCCAAGGCGCTCAACTGCCACCAGGGTCCCACACCCAATCCGTGCGACGCCTGCCCGTCCTGCCTGGAGATCGCCCAAGGCAACGCCATCGACGTCCTGGAGATCGACGCGGCCTCCAACCGCGGCATCGGGGAGATCCGCGAGCTGCGCGAAAACGTTCAGTATGCCCCCTCCCGGGACCGGCACAAGATCTTCATCATCGATGAAGTTCACATGCTGACCACCGAAGCGTTCAACGCGCTGCTCAAGACGCTCGAGGAACCGCCGGCCCACGTCATCTTCATCCTGGCGACCACCGAACTGTACAAGATCCCGCAGACCATCGTCTCCCGCTGTCAGCAATTCGATTTCCGGATCATCCCCTTCGACGAAATCTACGAGCGGTTGCGCGGCATCCTCGCGGAGGAAGGCACCCGGATCACCGACCAGTCGCTGCGCTTCGTGGTGAAAGCCAGCGGCGGGAGCATGCGGGACGCTGAATCCGCCCTGCAAAAAATCGTGTCGCTCGGCGGCGAAGGGGTCAGCGACGAGGACGTCTCCGCCCTGCTGGGCGTGGTGCAGCAGGATTTCCTGAACCAGACCATGCGGATGATCCTGAACCAGGACCACGCCGGCATCCTCGATCTCATTGACCGGCTGTACGACCGAGGCCACGATCTTCAAAATTTTCTCCGGGCCTTCATGGAGTTCGTCCGGCATGTCATCGTCCACAAGGTCACCGGCAGCCAGCAGCATCTGCTGTTCCTGTCGGAAGAGGACATCGCAGTGATCCGCGAGATCGCCGGGCAGCTGACCGTCGAAGAGTTCATCCGCCATTACGACCTCCTGCTGCAGGCGGACAACCAGCTCCGCTGGACGCCCTTCGTCCGTTTCCACGTCGAGATGGCATTTCTGAAACTGGCCTCAATGCCCAAGCTGGCGTCGCTGGAACAGATCCTGACCGCCTTGCAGGAGGCGCCCATGCCGGTGCGGCCGGCCGCGCCGGCCGCCGGGCCACCGGTTGCGGAACCCGCGCCCAAACAGCCACCGCCGGGCGCCGCTCCGCCGATCGAGCCAAACTCCGATCGTGACCGGATCCGCATCTTCCGGGATGCAATCGGCAAGCAGCATGCGCCGCTCAAGGCCATGCTCCCCCACGTTGAGTTGCACCTGTCCGGCCGGCGTCTCGAGATCGTCGTACCCGAGAATACTTTCTATGAGCGGAACTTCCGCCACCCGAACACCCAGAAGCAGTTGGAGGATATCTTCATCGAACTCTTCCAGACAACTCCGGAAATCTCCATCCGCACCAAGGCGCGAACCCCGGAGAACCATGTCCGGCAGGAGGACACCCAGCGTCTCCGCGAGGAGCAAAAGCGGGTGGAGGCCCTCTTCATGGAGGACCGGGTGGCCCGCGCACTCATCGACAAGGTGAGCGGCAAATGGATCTTCAAGCGTCAACCCTGAACCCGACGAGCGAGTCATGGATTTTCAAAAGCTCTACCAGCATGCCCAAGAGATCCAGTCCCGCCTCATGGATGAAATGGAGCAGGCCGAAGTCGAGGGGGACAGCGGCGGAGGCATGGTTCGGGCCCGCATGAACGGCAAGAAGGAGCTCCTGAGTCTGACCATCGATCCTGAGACCCTGCGGCACGTGGAGCCCGCGATGCTGCAGGATCTCATCGTCGCCGCGGTGAACCAGTGCGCCCGCAAGGTGGATAAGCTGCTGGCGGAGAAACTCGGCGGGCTGGCCGGCCGGATGAACCTGCCCGGATTGTTTGGTCTTTAAAGCCGACCGGGATTCGCCCGATACTCCCGAGGACACCGCTGCCATGAACCCTTATTCCGAACCGCTGGCCGACCTGATCGAGGTGCTCAAGCGCCTCCCCGGCATCGGCGCGAAATCCGCCCAGCGGATCGCCTTTTACATGCTCCGCGCCGAGCCCGTCTACATCGACGCGCTCGTCCAGGCGATCCAGTCCACCCGCCAATCCGTGCAACTCTGCCCCCGATGCAACAACTACACCAACCTGCCGGTGTGCGACATCTGCGCCGCCGCCCGGCGCGATCACTCCGTGATCTGTGTCGTCGAGAAACCGTTCGACATCCCGGCCATCGAGCGGAGCGGTCACTTTCACGGCACCTATCACGTGCTCCACGGCGCCCTCTCGCCCATCAACGGGATCGGACCCGACGACCTGAAGATCACCAACCTTCTAATCCGGTTGAAGGACGAGCACGTCCAGGAGGTGATCGTGGCCACCAATCCCGACGTCGAGGGCGAGGCCACGGCAATTTACCTGTCCCGTCTGCTGAAGCCGCTGGATGTCCGGGTCAGCCGCATCGCCCTTGGCCTGCCGGTGGGCTCCAGCCTGGAATACGCCGATGAAGTGACCATCAGCCGGGCGCTCGACGGCCGGACACCGCTCTGATCGAATCCGGGGACGTCGCGCCGAATCCCCGACGATCATTTTTTACTTCAATCGCACCCGCAAATCTGATATATAACATGGTTTGATATTTTCATTTATTCTGTACTGGAGGCGAACGATGAGCAATTACCTGGAAGTTCGCTGGCACGGCCGCGGCGGGCAGGGTACGGTCACCGGCGCCAAAACGCTGGCCGAGGCCATCCTCAGCAAAGGCAAACACATACAAGCCTTTCCCGAATACGGCCCCGAACGGCGCGGTGCTCCGGTCCGTGTGTTCAACCGCTTTTCGGACAACCCCATCCGCATGCACACGCCGGTGAAGACGCCCCACATCGTCCTGGTGGTGGATCCCACCCTGATCGGCGCCACCAACATCACCGAGGGACTCCGTGAGGATTCCATCGTGATCGTCAACACCACGGACACGCCGGCGCATATCCGGAAAACCCTCGGGCTCAGCCCGAAGCAGAAGGTGTTCACCCTGCCGGCCACCAAGATTTCTATAGACGAAATCGGCCGTGCCCTGCCCAACGCACCCATGATGGGCGGCTTCGTCAAGGCGGTGCCCATCATGTCCATCGACGATCTCCTCGTGGAGATCCGCGCCAGCTTCGAGGGAAAGTTCCCTGAGAAGATCATCGAAGGCAATCTGTCCGCCATTCGGCGGGGCTATGAGGAGGCGAACAGCGATGTTTAAACTGAAGAACTGGAAAGAGGTCCCCATCGGGGGCGCCGTCGACCAGCCCGGTTCCGCGATGGAAAATAAGACCGGCTCGTGGCGCGTGGAACGCCCCGTCTGGAACAGCGAGAAGTGCATTCATTGCCTGCGGTGCTGGGTGTACTGTCCCGACATGAGCATCAACACCCACGACGGCAAGGTCACCGGGATCAATTACGACTACTGCAAGGGCTGTGGCATCTGCGCGCAGGTGTGCCCGGAAAAGGTGAAGGCCATCACCATGCAGCCGGAACAATAGCGGGGCCAAGGAGAGATCATATGGCAAAAATCGTCGCAACCACAGGCAATTCCGCCATGGCGTACGCCATGAAACAAATCAACCCCGACGTATGCGCAGCTTACCCCATCACCCCATCCACTCAGGTCATGGAGGAATTTTCGAAGTACGTGGCCGACGGGGTGGTCAACACCAACCTGGTGACCGTGGAGAGCGAGCACAGCGCCATGAGCGCCTGCATCGGCGCGGCCGCGGCCGGCGGGCGCGTGCTGACCGCCACCAGCGCCAACGGTATGGCCCTGATGTGGGAGATGCTGTACATCGCCGCCGGCATGCGGCTGCCCATCGTCATGGCGCTGGTCAACCGAGCCCTGAGCGCACCCATCAACATCCACTGCGATCACAGCGATTCGTTCGGCGCCCGAGACTCCGGCTGGATCCAGCTGTACTCGGAGAACGCCCAGGAAGCCTACGACAACCTCATCCAGGCCGTCCGGATCAGCGAGCACCCCGATGTGCGACTCCCGGTGATGGTCTGCCAGGATGGCTTCATCATCAGCCACTCCATCGAGCGGATGGAGTACCTGGAAGACGACGAGGTCCGGAAGTTCATCGGCGACTACAAGCCCATGTACGCCCTCCTCGACATCGACAAGCCGGTCACGCTGGGCTCGTTGGACCTGCAGGACTACTACATCGAGCACAAACGCCAGGAAGCTGAGGCAATGAAACTGGCGACCCCGGTCATCGCCGCCGTCGCCAAGGATTTCGAGAAGATGACCGGCCGCGCCTACGGGCTGTTCGAGACTTATCACCTGGACGACGCCGAGATCGGCATCGTGGCAGTGAATTCGGCGGCCGGCACGATCAAGGAAATCATCGATCAGTACCGCCGCAAAGGAGTCAAGGTCGGCCTGCTTAAACCGCGCCTGTACCGGCCGTTCCCGACCGAGGCGTACGTCAAGGCGCTGGGCCACCTGAAAGCGGTCACGGTCATGGACCGGGTGGATTCATTCGGCGCCATGGCCGGCCCGCTGATGCTGGAAGTGCGTGCCGCGCTCTACGATCTGCCCAAGCGCCCCGTGACCATCGGCAAGATTTACGGGCTGGGCGGCCGCGACCTGGAGGAAAGCCACTGCCAGTACGTCATCGACGAGCTGGTCCAGATCGCCGGCAGCGGCAAGTACCGCGAGTTGTGCGAGTACATTACGGTGCGGGAATAGCTTCAAGAGAACCGAGGTAAAGACATGGCTAACTTAAAAGAATTGTCCAAGAAACCCGATGGCTTCTCGCCGGGTCACAGGCTGTGCGCCGGATGCGGCATCCCCATCATTCCCAAGCTGCTGTACAAGGTCACGGATTACGACATCGTGGTCGCCAGCGCCACGGGCTGCTTTGAGGTCGCCACCACGATCTACCCGTACACCTCCTGGCTGAAGCCTTTTGTCCACAGCGCGTTCGAAAACGCCGCGGCGACGATCAGCGGCGTCGAGGCAATGTACCAGTCGCTGAAGAAGCAGGGCAAGATTCCCGCGAACCGCAAGCTGAAATTCGTGGCGTTCGGCGGGGACGGCGGCACCTATGACATCGGCCTGCAGTCGCTGTCCGGTGCTCTCGAGCGCGGCCACGACATTGTGTACATTTGTTACGACAACGGCGCCTACATGAATACCGGCATCCAGCGCTCCAGCGCTACGCCCTACGGTGCCGCCACCACCACCTCCCCCGCCGGCAAGGTCATCCCCGGCAAGATGCAGCGCCGCAAGGATCTCACCAACATCGCCCTGGCCCATCACATCGAATACGCCGCCCAGACCGCGGTGAGCAACTGGAACGACTTGGCCACAAAGCTCCAGAAGGGCCTGGATCTCGACGGGCCGGCCTTCATCTGCGTCATGTCCCCCTGCGTTCCGGGCTGGATGTATCCGTCGGACCAGAGCATCGAGGTGACGCGGATGGCCGTGGAAACCGGCTATTGGCCGCTCTTTGAGATGGACCACGGCGTGTTCCGGGTCAATTACCGCCCCAAGCAAAAGCTCCCGGTCGCCGACTGGTTGAAGATGCAGGGCCGTTTCCGCCACCTCTTCCGCCCCGAGTACACATACGTGCTCGAGGAAATCCAGCGTCAGGTGGACGCCTACTGGGAATACCTGGATCACATGGAGAAGGCGTTCCCGGCCCCGCAGAAGTGATCATGCCCCCGGGGGGCGCGGGCCACCCGCCCCCCGGGTTTCATGGTCCGTCTCCGCCTCGTGCAGGCGTTCAGCCGCGCCTCCCGATTCAAATACGCCGACCGCCCGCCTGACCGGTGGCATGGACTGCCGACCGATGTCGCCGGACAAATGTGGACGCCCGGGACACGACCGCTTCGCTGGGGCCGCTGCCGATCCGGACACCGGCCAATCCGGCCACCCGGAACCGCTCCGGTGATCTGCAGCGTGAGACATCGGCAGAAATCAGGATTTGACGAAGGACGCGATCGCTTCCCGCTCGTTCTTGTAGGACTCGAAGACAGTGAGCAGCTTGGTCATCTGGAGCAGGCTGCCGATCTTCTCGGCCGCCTTGACCAGCTTGACAGATCCCCCCTGGGTGCTGACCAGCGTGTAGCAGTTGACCAGTTCACCGATCCCGGAGCTGTCCAGGTACGTGACGTTTTCCATGTTTAAAAGAATCCGGGTGAATCCTTCGTTCAGCGTGTCGCGGATCGTGTTGCGGAAATCGTACAACGCTTCGCCGATGACCACCCGCCCGGACAAGTCCAGGATGGCCACCTGCTCCACCTTTCGCACGTTGACGTTCATCTCACGCCCGCTCCCCCGCCGGAATCGTCAGCTTCTTGAGCATGACCAGCCGGGTCCCCGAAGGTTGAACGATCTCGTAATCCACGTTGTCCATGAATGACCGGATGTAGAAGATGCCCCGTCCGGACGGCTTGAGAATGTTTTCGTCGCTGAGGGGATCGGGCACGTCGTCGATGTTGAAACCCGTCCCCTGGTCCGGCACCTCGATCCGCAGCTGCTCGCCTTGAATATCCACCACGAAATCCACATACTTGCCGGCATCGAAGTTGTTGCCGTGCTTCACGGCGTTGATGACCGCCTCCCGCACCGCCAGGCAGATCCAGAAGATCTCGTCCTCAATGACCTTGAGGTTTTCGAGAATCTTCTGAACGACTTCTTGGGCAATGTCGATGAACAGGACTTCGCTGCTGAACCGCATCCGGATGAGCTCGTGTTTGGGCATCCCGCGGAGCTCCCAAGCAAGATGAGATAACTTACTCTGGCATCGGGGGAAATGTCAAGCCCGAATCGGATGCCGGACAGGCCGGCTCGTCCCGTCTTTGCGCCGCCCGGGCCGAGACGATCATCTCACGCCCAGCAGGATGCCAACGTTTTTCTGGAAATCAACAATTCGGAACGGCTTCATCATGAACGCGACCGCGGCCTTATCGGTGAACAGCTGCGGATTCTGCCGCGGCAGGTCCTGGCCGCTGATGAACAGCACCGGCACGCCGGGTTTCCGACGGCGGATGTCCAGGTATAAACCGACGCCCGACATGTCCTCCAGGATGGCGTCCAGAATGATCAGGTCGATCCGGTCCAGATCGCTGTCCATGATCGCCTGGGCGGTCCGTCCGCTGCCGGCGATGTGCACCCGGAGCCCCATGTCCAGCAGCAGGCGCTGCAGAATTTTGACGATGTCCGGCTCGTCGTCCACAACCAAGGCGGTCAGCCCGTTCGGGGCGGCCTTTCGGCTTCGGGTGGCCGGCACTTCCACCGTTGCGGCGATCGGCGCTTCATAGACCGGCAGTTGGATCCTGGCCGTGGTGCCCCGCCCCAGCGTGCTGGTCAAGCGGATTTCACCGCCATGGTTCCGCAGGATGCCCATGGCCATGGACAACCCCATACCCAGCGCTTCGTTCTGTGTTTTCGTTGTGAAGAACGGATCGAACGCCCTGGCCAGCTCGTCGCGGGTCATGCCGCGTCCGGAATCGGCGATGCAGATCTCGATCCATCGCTGGTCCGGCTGCGCGTCGGCCGGTTGCGGGTGCCGGCGGCGCCGCCGAGCGAGCGCTGCCTGGATGAGCACGCCGCCCGGTTCGTCCTCGATGGCTTCAATGGCGTTGGCCAGAATGTTCATGAACGCGTCCGTGAGCTGGAACGGGTCACCGACTATGTACATGTCGCGCGCGAGCGGTTTCACGCTGACCCGACAGCGATCGGGACCGGTCAGCACCGACGATTTCACCACCAGCTCCCGCAGGAATTCGTTTACGGACATCGGCGTGTTGTTCCGGCGCGCGGGGGCGGCGAAGGCTAGCAATTTTTGATTCAATGCGGCGCCCCGGTCGGCCAGATGGGTGATGCCGTCGGCGTACGCGCGGATCATGGCTGCTTCGGGATCCGGATACCGGTTGATGAGTTCGGCGTACCCCTTGATACACGCCAGGATATTGTTGAAATTATGGATGATCCCGGCCGCCAGCGTGGTCAGGGACTGGCGTTTCTCACGCTCGAATTCCTGCCGGACCTTGTCCGGCTGGCCGGTACCGGTCGCCAGACGGAGGTAGAACAACGGGGGTGACCCCGGCAGAAAGTCGGCCTCAAATGCGTACGCTTCACCGTGAAGTTGAAGGTTTCCTCGAGCCGGCCCGTTCGCATGCGGCCCGTGGAGGAATTTATCGAGGATCCGCTGGGACGCCGGCGGCTCCAGTTGTCCGAGCACATCCGACAACGTCTGGCAGCCAGCCACGCGTTCGAGAAATGCACCGTTGGACTTGACGGCGCGCCCGTCCGCGTCGAAGATCACCATGGGTTCGCCGACCAGTTCCACCAGATACGCCTCCAGACACCCGGCCGCGTCCGGAGCCTGCCCGACACGAGTGCGTCTCGCCATGCAGCCCCCTGAGCCCACAAACAAATGTTGAAATTGGGTAGTATTTTAAAATAAAATTGCTTCCGTTTTCATTAATTTCGTTTCATTTTTGACAATTTTATCAACCCCAGGTATAGTCCGAAATTCTGTCTGATCGCAAATTCGATCCCATACGGAGGAATGATCGACCATGAGTGACCAACCCAGACCCCCCATGCCACCGCCGCCCAACGACCCGATGTTCCGCAGTCTCGACAAGACCGGGCCGCTGGAGAAAGCGGTGCGCAACGCCAAACAAGGCGGCAGCGGGTGGGTGTTGCCCACCATCCTGTTTGTCTGCATCGCCCTCCTGTTGGGTTACTGCATCTTTCTGACGGTCAAGCTCAGCCGGACTCAGGAAGCCACCGAACTGCTTAACCGCGATCTGGACAACTCGGAGAACCGCATCAGCCAACTCGAGGAAGAACTGTACAAGACCGAGAACAAGCTGGTCCAGCAGATCGACGCCACGTCGAAAGAACTATCATCGGTCCAGGCCCAGCAGGAAAGCGAGGTGCAGAACATCAAGGCCGCCGTCACTCAAAAGGCGGACAAGGACGCTCTGGCCTCCGTGGATCGGAAGGCCCAGAGCATCCAGAGCGACGTAGGCGAGATCAAGCAAAACGTCACCGCCGTCGATTCCAGCGTCAAGCAGGTGGACACGAAAGTGGGTGAGTTGGACAAGCGCGTCGAAGAGCAGGCCAAGACCATCGAGGAACAGCGCAAGCTGTTGGAGCAGAGCATCCACAACATCAACGCCACACGGGAAATCCTGGATTCCACGAGGGAGTCGCTCTTCAATCTGAAGACCTCGCTGGATCGCGACTACTTCGTCTTCCAGTTGCACAAAAAGTCCGGCATCATCCGGGTCAAGGACGTGGGCCTGCGCCTCAAGAAGACCAGAAAGAAGGACCAGCGCTACGACACCGAGATCTTTTACGACGACAAGAAGATGTCCAAGGACAAGGTGGCCGCCAACGAGCCCATCTATTTCCTGAAGATGGGCTACAAGAAGCCGTATGAACTCGTGGTCACCCAGGTTCTGGACGACAAGGTCAACGGCTACCTGTCGGTTCCGAAGGTGGCCGAATAGTCATTGCTTGCCCTCGGCCGCCGGCCCGCGTCCGGCGGCCGTTTAATATCCAATGAAAAAATCTGTCTGGTGCATCGCCGCTGTCGGCTTCCTGCTGGCAGACATCATCTCGAAACTGGCCGCGGTGCGGCTGCTGGCGCCGCATGTGGAGCGGCATGTCATCCCGGGATTTTTCAGCCTGACCCTCACCACCAACCGCGGGATCGCGTTCAGCATGCTGGCCGACGTAGACAGCCCGGTCAAGACCGTTCTCCTCACCCTCACCGCCGTGCTGGCACTGGGCTACATCTGCTGGACCGTGGCCACGGAAACCTCCCTGCCATGGGCATACGGGCTTGCCCTGGCGATGATCGCCGGCGGCATCGTCGGCAACGCCGGCAACCGGCTGCTCACCGGTTCGGTGGTCGACTTCCTGGAGTTTCATGCCGGTGTCTACTACTGGCCGACGTTCAATCTCGCTGACACGTTCATCTGCGTGGGGGCCGTCGCCGTCCTCTGGACGATCCTCGTCCACGCACGGACACGCCCATGACCCGGCTGACCGCCTGTCTCACCATCGCCTGGGTTCTGTCCGCCGGCGCAGCGGGGGCCGATGCCTTCGACCGTTTCCTCGAGCGGTTCCACGGGTTTCGTACCCTCGAGGCCCGGTTCAGCCAGTCGGTCCAGACGCCGCTCGGCATTGAGCAGGCCTCCGGACGGATCTGGATCCGCCGGCCCCACCTGATGCGGTGGGATTACCAGGACCCCGAACCGAAGATCTTCCTGCTCCGGAAAAACGAGTACCGGATGTACACCCCCACGGAGCGGCAGATGGTGATCCAGACACTGGACGGTCTCGATGCCGAAGAATCGCCGCTGGTGTTCATCCTGGGCGGCCGGAGGCGGCTGGACGAGTTCTTCGACCACGACCCGCCGGCCGTCGACGGTGCACGCACCGCCTACGTGCTGCGCGCTCGGGCGAAGGACCCGGTGTTCGCGCGGGCGCTGCTTGTGCTGTCCGGCGAGCCGCCCTTCATTGAGGAGCTGGCCCTGTACGAGAACAGCGGGTCCACCCACATTTACCGCTTCTCGGAAGTCCGTCTGGACGGCCCCATCCCCGCCGGGCGGTTTGAATTCACGCCGCCGGCCGACACCGAAGTCCTGCGGCCGAATTAAACCCTTGATTTTTCGTTGCGACTGCGCCTAAATTGGGCGCGGGAAAGGTCCGGACCAATGGAGTACAAGGACTACTACAGCATCCTGGGGGTGGCCAAAGGCGCCACCCAGGCCGAGATCAAGAAGGCCTATCGCCGGCTGGCCCGCAAGTACCACCCCGACTTCAATCGGGACAACCCGAATGCCGAGCGGCGATTCAAGGAGATCAACGAGGCCTACCAGGTTCTGGGCGACCCCGACAAGCGCCAGAAATACGACCACCTCGGTGCCAACTGGCAGGATTACCAACAATTTGGCGGCTCCCGGAGCGGAACCGGTGACAACGATTTCTTCCGCCACTTCGCAGGCGCCGGCCATGCGGATTTCGGATCGGGGCGCCAGACGGGATTCAGCGACTTTTTCAGAATGTTCTTCGGCGGCGCCGACCTGTTCGGTGACACCATGGCGGCGGACACGCCGTTAGGACGACGGGGCGGCAGCCGGGCGGCCGCGGACCTGAACGCCGAGATTCGGATCCCGCTGCGAGACGCGGCGCAGGGCCGGACCATGCGGATCACCCTGCAGTCGGAAAGCCCCTGCCCCCAGTGCGGCGGTCGGGGCGGCACCGGCCGGAGCGCCTGCCCGGTCTGCCAGGGCGCCGGATCCGCCTACCAGCCGGAGGAGGTCGAGGTCAAAATTCCCGCAGGCGTCCATGATGAGTTCAAGATCCGGTTGCGGGGCAAAGGGCGAACCGGCGCAGGACAGCGCGAGCGTGGCGACCTCTACCTGACGGTCCGCGTGGAGGACGACGCCTTCTTTCGGCTGCAGGGCCGGGACATCCACTGCGAAGTGCCGATCACATTCTGCGAGGCGGCGCTGGGCGCCCAGATTGAGGTGCCGATGCTGGGGGGCAAGGCGCGCATGCGCATCCCGCCTGAAACCCAGAGCGGCCGCACATTTCGTCTGAAAGGAAAGGGTCTGCCCGCGCTGGGCCGCCATCCGGCCGGTGATCAGATCGTCCATGTCCGCGTGGTGGTGCCCACGAACCTGAGTCCGCGCGAGAAAGAGCTGCTGCACCAGCTGGCGGCCCTACGGACCGAAAATCCGCGCGACGGACTGTAGCGTCGCGCCGCCGAGCGATCCGGATCGAGCATCCGCATGGCATACCGATACCTGTTCGGACCCGTTCCTTCCCGCCGGCTCGGTATCTCGCTGGGCGTCGACCTGGTCCCCCCCAAGACCTGTACCATGAATTGCGTGTACTGCGAGTGCGGTCCCACAACGGCCTTCACCATCGATCGGGCGGAGTATGTGCCCACCGACGGGGTTTTGGCCGAGCTGGATGACTTTTTGGGCCGGTACCCCCGTCCGGACTTCATCACCTTCTCCGGATCCGGCGAACCCACACTCCACTCCGGCCTCGGCCGGATCGCATCCCACCTCAAGGCCCGCGGCGCGGCGCCGGTCGCCCTGCTCACCAATTCGTCGCTATTAGACCGGCCCGACGTCCGATCGGAAGCCGCGGCGGCCGATCTCATCCTCCCCTCGCTGGACGCGGTCTCCGACTCGGCCTTTCAGGCCATCAACCGGCCGGTGGCCGGCATCCGCAGCGAGGCGATCATCGACGGGCTGGCCGCCCTCCGGGAGATCTTCACCGGCGAGATCTGGCTGGAGATCTTCATGCTGGCTCCGCTCAACACCGCGCCGGACGAGCTCGATCGGTTTCGGGACGCGATCCGGCGGATCCGGCCCGACCGCGTCCAGCTCAACACTCTCGACCGACCCGGTACGGAACCGTGGGTCCGGCCCGTGCCGCTGGCCGAGCTGGAGGCGATGATCCCGCGGCTCGGCCACCCGCGGGTGGAAGTGATCGCCCGATACCGCCGCCGCCGGGACCTGGCGGTTTTTCGGCCCGATCTGGAGCACGCCATCCTCGAGACCATCGCCCGGCGTCCCTGCACCGCCGAAGATCTGGCAGCCGGGCTGGGGATCCGGCCGGCGGAGCTGAACAAGTACCTGGACATCCTCGAGACGGAGCGGCGGATCCGGGCCGAGATCCAGGACCGCGGGATCTTTTATCGGACGCTCGAATGAGCCGCGCCCAGGCGGTTCCTCCGGCGTCAACAGGAGCCTCATGCTGGCCGCCGCCATTCAGATGGAATCGGGTCCCGACTTCGAGCGGAACCTGGAGCGCGCCGTGCGGTTGGTGGAGCTGGCCCGCTCCCGCGGCGCCGAATTGATCGCCCTGCCCGAAAATTTTTCCTTCCTGCGCGTTGGTGACGTCCCGTTCCTGACCCACCGCCTGGATTCGCCGCTGGTCCGCCGGCTGCGGGAGCTGGCCGGCCGCCTGGAGATCTACCTGCTGGCCGGCTCCTTCCACGAAGAGGTTCCGGGTGCCGACAACATGTTCAACACCAGCCTGCTGCTGGGACCCGACGGCGGCATTCTGGCCGCCTACCGCAAGATCCATCTGTTCGACATCGAGCTGGGAGACGGGCACAGCATCCGGGAATCGGCCCGCTTCCACGCGGGAGACGAGGCGGTGGTCTGCGCCACGCCGCCGGCTACCTTCGGCCTGTCCATCTGCTATGATCTGCGGTTTCCCGAGCTGTACCGGCGGCTGTCGGCCGCGGGCGCCGAGGTGCTCCTGGTCCCGTCGGCGTTCACCGAGACGACCGGCAAGGACCACTGGGAGGTTCTCGTCCGGTGCCGGGCCATCGAGAACCTGTGTTACGTCATCGCGCCTGCCCTGACCGGCCAGCCTGCGCCGCGGATCCGCAACTGGGGACACAGCCTGATCGTGGACCCGTGGGGGAACGTCCTGGCCGGCGCCGGCGAGCGGGAGGCGGTGATCGTTGCCGAGATCGACCGCGCCTATCTGCAGGAAAAACGCCGCCAGCTTCCCGCCCTGGACCACCGCCGGCTGGATATCAATCCCGCCAGGTGACCATCCACCAGATCGTCTGAGCGGAAAGTCCGGCTGCAACCGCTGGCGGACGCGCGGGCGTCGGCACCGGATCGGCCAACGGTTGAAACGCCGGGGCCCGTGTGCTATAAGGGTGCGTTTGACCGCGCGGCACCCGATCGGTTTCCGCCGAAGTCGCACCGCCGCCGCGGATGGCCTCTCGGCAAGGAACAGCAGGGACTCATGGACGACATACTGGAACGCATCCGCAGCGGCGACCGCCGCCTCCTGGCCAAGGCCATCAGCCGGATCGAAAACGGCTCACTCGACGCCGTCGACCTGCTGAAGCAGGCGTTCCCCATGACCGGCCACGCCTGCGTCATCGGCATCACCGGCTCGCCCGGCGCCGGCAAGAGCTCGCTGGTGGACCGGCTCACGGAGCATATGCGACGGCGCGGGCATACGGTCGCCGTGGTGGCGGTGGACCCGTCCAGCCCTTTCACCGGCGGCGCCATCCTGGGGGACCGCGTCCGGATGCAGCGGCACGCCACCGATCCCGGCGCCTTCATCCGGAGCATGGCCACCCGCGGCAACATGGGCGGCCTCTCGGCCACCACCGCCGACGTGGTGCTGCTGCTGGATGCCGCCGGTTTCGACTTCATCCTCGTCGAGACGGTGGGGGTGGGCCAGGACGAGGTGGATATCGTCAAGACCGCCCGGATCTGCGTGGTGGTGCTCGTCCCCGGCATGGGTGACGACATCCAGGCGATCAAGGCGGGAATCATGGAAATCGGTGACATCTTTGTGATCAACAAATCGGACCGCGACGGCGTGATCAAGACGGAGCAGGAGATCCGGGCGATCCTGGCCATGAACACCCGCACCGACGGCTGGGAACCCCCGGTGGTCAAGACGGTGGCCATCCGTGACGAGGGCGTCGACGCGCTCTTTGCGGCGATCGCCGATCTCCGGCAGCGGCAATCGTCCGGCCACGACCCGGGCCGCTTCGCCCTGCCCGCCGCCCGGGAGAAGCTGCTCCAGCTGTCGCGCGACCGGGTGTTTCAGGAGTTTCTGCGCCGCACCGGCTTCGAGGAGCAGCTGGACGCGCTGGCGCAAAAAGTCTTGGACAAATCCGCGGATCCCTATTCTATAATAGAGACTTTCCTGAGTCAGTTTGGCCGTTAGGAGGCGCCAGCGTGTTCACCAAGATCGATCATATCGGGATCGCCGTCACGGCTCTGGACGACATCCTAAAATTCTATCAGGACGCTCTCGGTCTGCACCTTCACGAAATCGAGGAAGTGCCCGAGCAGAAGGTTCGGGTGGCCATGTTCCCGGTCGGTGAGACCAACCTGGAGTTTCTGGAGCCCACCTCGCCCGAA
>JAAYUB010000180.1 GCA_012517875.1 Acidobacteriota bacterium
CAGCCTGCTCGAGGCGGTCTACTGCGCCTGTTACACCAAGTCGTTCCGGACCCACCGCCTGGAGGAGTGCGTCCGCCACGGCGAGGGGGAGTTCCAACTCCGCTGCCGGGTGGCGCGGGCGCCGCTGCCGCGGGTGCTGGACGTGCGGGTGGGGCCGGCGGGCAAGGAGCTCCGCCTCGACGAGAAGGCGGCCGACGTCACCGATTTTCTCGACACCGCCGCCATCCTCTGCATCACCGCCTCCCACCTGCGGGTGATCACGGAGGGGCCTGACGCGCGCCGCCGGTTCTTCGACGGCCTGCTGGTCCTGTTCCGCCCCGAATACCTGCACCGCCTGGCCGCCTACCGGCGCGTGGTGCGTCACCGGAACGCATTGCTGCGCCCGGGTGCCGCCGCCGCCGCGGTCCTGGAGCCGTGGGACCGCAAGCTCGTGCAGACCGCGCGGGCGCTCGTCCACCACCGCGAGAGCTTTCTCGCGGAGCTCGGGGCGGCCGACCTGCGCGACCGCTTCTCGACGGCGGCGGTGGCGGTGCGCTACGCGCCGTCGCTCGCGGCCGAACTGCTGGCCGACGAGGAGGCGGCCGTCGCCCACCTGGCGCTGCACCGGGAGCGGGCGCTGCAGGCGGGCCGGAGCCTGTACGGCCCCCATCTCGACCGGTTCGACTTCCACCTCGACGGGCGCAACGTCCGCCGGTACGCTTCCTCCGGGCAGAAGCGCAGCGTGCTCCTCAGCGTCTACCTCCAGGTGATGGACCTGTACCGGGAGCGGCGGGGCTTCTTCCCGGTGGTCATGATCGACGATGTGGATATGGAGCTCGACCTCGAGCGCCTGCGGGTACTGCTGAGCCAACTCGACGCCAAAACCCAGATCTTCCTCCCCTCCTCGAAGCCGGAAATTTTCACCGCCATGCTTCCCGCCTGCGAGGTTTTTCAGATCGAAGCGGGTGGGGTCCGTAAAACTTAAATTTTCAACAAGTTACAATTACAGTTTCGGCGATTTTCCGCTTCGTTTTCAGGCCGCCGCCGTGGTATAATCCTCCGTTTAAATTTGTGATTTGGACAAGGCAATTTCTCTATGGCCAACGACGAAAAAAACCAGGCGGCGGCTCGTAACGGCAACGGCGCGGACAGCTACACCGCCGAAAGCATCGAGGTGCTCGAGGGCCTGCAGGCGGTCCGCCTGCGCCCCGGCATGTACATCGGCACCACCGGCCTCGAGGGGCTGCACCACCTGGTCTACGAGCTCGTGGACAACTCGGTGGACGAGGCCATGGCCGGCTACTGCACCGAGATCAAGGTGACCATCCACCTCGACAACACGGTCACCGTCGAGGACAACGGCCGCGGCATCCCCGTGGACATGCACGAGAAGGGCAAATCGGCGGCCGAGATCGTCATGACCACCCTGCACGCCGGCGGCAAGTTCCACAACACCGCCTACAAGGTCAGCGGCGGGCTGCACGGCGTGGGCGCCTCGGTGGTGAACGCGCTGTCCGAGTGGATGGAGCTGGAGATCTGGCGCCAGGGCAAGGTGTATCAGCAGTACTACGAACAGGGCGATCCGAAGACCGAGTTCGCCGAAGTGGGTGTGACCAACCGCACGGGCACCAAGGTGCGGTTCAAGCCGGACGAGACCATCTTCGAGGAGATCAACTTCAACTTCGACGCGCTCTCCCAGCGCCTCCGCGAGCTGGCCTTCCTCAACCGCGGCCTCAAGATCATCATCGAGGATGAGCGCGAGGACAAGACCCACGAGTTCTACTACAAGGGCGGCCTCAACTCCTTCGTCGACTACCTGAACAAGAACAAGCAGGTGCTCCACCCCAAGCCCATCTACATCGCCGAGCAGGCCGATGGCACCGAGGTGGAGATCGCCATCCAGTACAACGATACCTACGTCGAGACGATGCTCACCTTCGCCAACAACATCAACACCCACGAGGGGGGTACCCACCTGAGCGGCTTTCGCGCCGGACTCACCCGGACCATCAACACCTATGCCGAGCGGGAAGGCTTTCTCAAGGCAATCAAGCGCAACCTCACCGGCGACGACGTCCGCGAGGGGCTGGTGGCCATCGTGAGCGTCCGCCTCGCCAGCCCGCAGTTCGAAGGCCAGACAAAGATGAAGCTGGGCAACAGCGAGATCAAGGGTCTCGTGGAGTCGGTGATCAACGAAAAGCTGATGATCCACTTCGAGCAGCATCCCGACGTGGCCCGAAGCATCGTCAAGAAGACGGTCGAGGCGGCCATGGCCCGCGACGCCGCCCGGAAGGCCCGCGACCTGACCCGGCGCAAAAACGCCCTGGAGGGCCTCAGCCTGCCGGGCAAGCTGGCTGACTGCCAGGAGAAGGACCCGGCCCAGTGCGAGATCTTCATCGTTGAGGGCGACTCGGCCGGCGGCTCGGCCAAGCAGGGCCGCGACCGGCGCTTTCAGGCGATCCTCCCCATCAAGGGGAAGATCCTGAACGTGGAGAAGGCCCGCTTTGACAAGATGCTGGAGAACCAGGAAATCTCCACGATGATCTCGGCCCTGGGCACGGGGATCGGCAAGGAGGACTTCGAGCTGGCCCGGCTGCGCTACAACCGGATCATCATCATGACCGACGCCGATGTCGACGGCTCCCACATCCGCACGCTGCTGCTCACCTTCTTCTACCGCCAGATGACCGATCTGATCGACCGGCATCACGTCTACATCGCTCAGCCGCCCCTGTTCCGCGTCAAGTCGGGCAAGGACGAGCGCTATATCCTGGATGAGGCCGAGATGGCCCGCTACCTGCTCAAGCGGGCCGTCGACATGGTCACCATTACCGTGGGCAACGGTAGCCAGGCTAAAACGCTCACCGGCGGGGCGCTGTCCCAGTTCCTGACCCAGGTGGACGAGTACCTCGGCATCAAGCAGCGCTTCAAGCGGCGCCTGAAGGACCCGGACCTGATCCGCTATGGCATGGAGTTCCTGTCGAAGTACCTGGAGCCGGGTTTCTCCAACCTGAAGATCAAGACGCTGTTCGGACAGGAGCCGTTCATCCACGCCCTGGCGACGGACCTGCTGGAGAAGGGCTATCGGGTGGAGATCATCCGCGATCCCGAGCACAGCGTATTCAACCTGCGCATCGCCAACGGCAAGCACACCGAACTGGACCTGCATTGGGAGGAGCTGACCACGGCCGAGTTCCACCGGCTGTTCAAGCTGTTTCACAAGATCCTGCCGCTGGACAAGCCGCCGTTCGTCATCCAGGTCAAAGACCAGCGGGTCGAGGTGACGGGGAAGGCCGAGCTGTTCCACCGGGTGCTGGAGTTCGGCAAGAAGGACGTGGCCATTCAGCGCTACAAGGGGCTGGGGGAGATGAACCCGGAGCAACTCTGGGAAACCACCATGAACCCGGAGACGCGCACGCTGCTGAAGGTGAACATCGAGGATGCCATCGAGACCGACGAGATCTTCTCGGTGCTCATGGGCGACAACGTGGAGCAGCGTCGCTCCTTCATCGAGACCAACGCCCTGATGGCCCGGAACCTGGATATCTAGCTTGAAAGTACCGCGCGCACCCCGTGCGCGAGTTCGGCCGCGGCAGGATCAGCCGGATCGCGATCGCATCTGCACCCAGCATACGGCATTCCCGGCACCCTGCCGCTGGCCGGTCCCGTCCCGCCGCCGGATATGCCACGATCATGCCGCGAGAACTCGCGGCCGCCTGGCCGCCAGGTGCCCTGGAATCGCTTGCAACCCCACCCGTCCTTGCCTATCCTAGAGATCCGAACGGAAATCAATAGCCACGATCGCAAGAGGATCGGCCATGAGGACCGACAGGTTTGTGCACAGCAGCCGGATCGAGGTGCCCGCCGAATTCGCCTTTGCCTGGCACGAGCGCCCCGGTGCCCTGGAGCGTCTCACCCCGCCCTGGGATCGGGTGGCGGTGCGGGAGCGTGCGGGCAGCATCCACGACGGCGACCGGGTGGTGCTTGCCCTCGGCGCCGGGCCGCTGCAGGTCGAGTGGGAAGCGGTGCACGAGGGCTACGCGGCCGGCCGCGAATTCCGTGATGTGCAGCGCCGTGGGCCGTTCGCCTGCTGGGCGCACACCCACCGCTTCGAGCCCGACGGACCGGCGGCGGTGAAACACACCGACTCCATCGAATACGCCCTGCCCCTCGGGGCGGTGGGCCGCGTGTTGGGTGGGGGCGCGGTGCGCCGGCGCCTGGCGCGCACCTTCGCCCACCGCCACGCCGTGCTTGCGGCCGACCTGGCGGCGCACTGGCGGTGGCGCGACCGCAGCCCGCGGCGCATCGCCGTCTCAGGTGCGAACGGATTCGTCGGATCTGCGCTGACGGCGTTTCTCACCGCCGGCGGCCATGAGGTGGTGCGGCTGGGCCGCCATCCGGCGCCGGGCGTGATCGCGGCCGGCACCGGGTACGAGCGGCTCCGCCCTGAGGACCTCGCGGGCGTCGACGCCGTGGTCCATTTGGCCGGCGAGTCCATCGCCGCCGGCCGTTGGACGGCGGCGCGCCGGGAACGAATCCGCGCCAGCCGCACGGGCCCCACCGCCCGCCTGGCCGAGGTACTGGCCGCCATGCCGATGCCCCCGGCCGCCTTCCTCTGTGCGTCGGCCGTGGGAATTTACGGTGACACGGGGGACGCGGCGGTGGACGAGTCCGGGGCGGCAGCCAAGGACTTCCTCGCGAGTGTGGTGCATGACTGGGAGGCGGCCGCGGCGGCAGCGGCCGCGGCGGGGATCCGGGCGGTGAACCTGCGGTTCGGTGTGGTCCTCGGCGCCGCCGGCGGACTGTTGGCGCGGCTGCTGACGCCGTTCCGGCTAGGGTTGGGCGGGCGCCTGGGGAGCGGCCGACAGTACATGAGCTGGATCGCCCGCGACGACGTCGTGGGCGCGATCCACCACGCCCTGATGGACCCGGATGTGATCGGACCCGTGAACGTAACCGCGCCGACGCCGGTGACCAACGCCGATTTCACCCGGACGCTCGCGACGGTGCTCCGCCGTCCGGCGGTGCTCCCCGTGCCGGCGGCAGCGCTGCGGCTGGCGTTCGGCGAGCTGGCCGACGCGCTGATGCTGTCCGGCCAGCGCGCGTTGCCGGGGCGGCTGCTCGCCGCTGGCTACGTGTTCCGCTTCCCGGACCTCGAGTCGGCCCTGCGCCACGAGCTGGGGCGGATCCCGTATCGCCACCACGGCAGAGCGAACACAAAGAACAACTGAGGATCAACCGGCTGCAATCTGGAGAACGGTCAGAGTAAGTGGAACGATCAGCGTTTGGAAGAGACAGAGAGAAGATGGAGCGGCGTGAAATTGCAGAATCGCGCTGACGGTGCTGGCCGCCCTGGCGGTCGGCGGACTGATCGGGGCGGGGATCGGCCACGGCCTGTGCCGTCCCATCGCCGGAGTGGCAGTGGCCGCGGCCATCGGGATTGCCACGGGGCTCCTGGTCCGCCTGCAGATGCGGCGTAGCCGCCGGGCGCGCCCGGAGCGGTCGGAACCGCCCACTCGAGATCCGGCAGGCGGCCATGGTGTCGCACACAGAGCCGACCAGGACCCGAATGCAGAGCCGCGCGGTTGAGATTCGGGGCCGGATTCGATCGGTGATATAATCACCCTCCGAAATCAGAACCCCGGATTTGTGGACCAGGATGATGACCGAAGCCGTTTGGATCGCGTTTGGATTGACCCTGTTCGCGGGGATGGCCACCGGCATCGGCAGCATCATCGCCTTCACCGCCCGGCGGACCGACTACCGGTTCCTGTCGGTGGCCACGGGCTTCTCGGCGGGCGTGATGCTCTATGTCGCGTTCGTGGAGATCTTCCTGAAGGGGACCGAGGCGCTGGTGGCGCGCTACGGCGACTACTGGGGCCACTGGGTGAATGCGGGATCATTCTTCGGCGGCATGCTGCTCATCGGCCTCATCGACAACCTGATCCCAGCCGCCGAAAACCCCCACGAAACTCCGTCCGAGGCGGAGACTCGTCCGCTGCATGATCCCGCCGCGCCCCGGCCGGAATCGCCGGCAGCGGTCGCGCCACCGGCGCAAACCGGGACCGCCAGATCGGCCAACCACCACCACAAGCTTCTGCGGATGGGCCTGTTCACCGCCATCGCCATCGGCATCCACAACTTCCCGGAGGGCCTGGCCACCTTCCTGGCGGCGCTGCAAAACCCGAGTCTTGGCGTGGCCATCGCCGTGGCGGTGGCGCTGCACAATATCCCCGAGGGGATCAGCGTCTCGGTGCCCATCTTCTACGCCACCGGCAACCGGCGGAAAGCTTTCTTCTATTCCTTTGCCAGCGGCGTGGCCGAGCCGGTGGGGGCGGTCATCGCCTACCTGGTCCTTCGGCTCGTCGTGGGCGGCCCGGCCGGCGCGGTCCCGCCTGAATTGATGGGCATCCTGTTCGGCGGTGTGGCCGGTATCATGGTCTACATCAGCCTGGACGAGTTGCTGCCCACGAGCCGCGCCTACGGCCGGGGGCACGACAGCCTGCTGGGCCTGGTGGCCGGCATGGTGGTGATGGC
>JAAYUB010000181.1 GCA_012517875.1 Acidobacteriota bacterium
CCGCATCCAGATTGGTAGACAGGAGCAATATAGTCTGTGACTCCGGAAGCAATCACCACGTCCAGACAGAATGCGCCCCTCTCCAGGGGAAGGGTGTGTTTTGTCTTGACGGGAGCGCTCTTCTCATAGATGAGAGTTGAGAGTAGGGAAGGAGCCTCGAGCCTCGAGCCTCAAGTCTCGAGCCTCAAGACCCGAATCAAGAGACGAGGGGCGGCCGGCGGTCACTTCGCCAGAGGGTCCATGGAACGGAAGGCCTGGCGGATCTGGTCGTCGGTCAGCCGATCGAACTGGGGCAGGAGCGGCCGTTGCGGATCCAGCCCCGCGATCTCCCGGCGGTGCTGCTTCATCCACTTTACGAGGCCCTTCATGATCCGCCGGTTCGCCTGGCCGTGAGGCGTCGGGTCACCGATGTTGGCGTCGAAGATGCCGTCAAGCGCCAGCCGGGGGGCGGCGGAGAACACGACTTCGGACAGCTTGGCGTAGTACTCCGTCTGCCAGGGCGACCCCATCTTCGTCCCCAGACGCTGGTCGATGGCGTGCCGGCCCTCATGGGCGAAGATGGAGCTTTCCTGCACCGACCGCTCGTGCTCGGCCAGGAAGGCCAGCCGCAGGTCTTCGTCCCGGATCCCCCGCTGCACCAGCCGCGCCTCCAGCGCCTGGTCCGCCTGGAGCTGCAAGCGCAGGGCCAGGCCCGGCAGGAAGCCGTAGGGATCCCGGCGGGCCCGGGCGTCGTCGAGGGCGGTTTCCCGCGCCAGTCGCGCGGCGTATTCGGCCCGCTCCGGCTCCGAGTGGAGCCGCTGCCAGCTCACCGTCGCGGCATTCGCGTAGACGGGGCGGATCTGCCAGATGGTGTCGCGCCCGGCCCAGCCGCCGTGCTGGGCGCCGCTCTCCCAGGCCCAGCTCTGGAACCCGTTGGAGACCATGCTGTCCAGCACCACGAAACGCAAGCTGGCCTCGTGGCTGTACTGCTTCACGACGCGGGTCTCGTCGAGCACGCGGTGGCCCAAGTGGAGATCGTAATAGCCCGCGGTCCAGCCGACGGCGATGTAGGTGCCAAAATGCTGGTCGAGCAGCGCGTCCACCTCAGCGTTGGTGGGTGGAGGTTGCCGGTCAACGCCCAGGGCCGCAAGCACCGGCGCCGCCTGCGCCCCGATCTGTCGCGCGAACTCGTCCGGGTCGCCGCCGCCCAGGATCGTCTGGCGGTAGTGCTCCTCCGCGAGCCGGCGCACCGCGACCAGGCCGCGGGCGTACGCTTCGATGGGCCGGACGGTCGCGCTTTCCCGGACGGAGGCGTCGGCCCGCGGGTCCAGGGCGACCAGGGCCGCCTCCGCGAAGAAACGCCCTTCGGCCAGCGCCCGCACCAGCTCGATCCGGTCCGCCGGCGTCGCGCCGGCACCCGGCCAGCGGGGAAGGATCCGCTCCAGCTCCGCTCCCGCCGCGGCGATGACGTTGGGGGTGGGACCGCCGGGCGTCAGGCGGTAGTAGGAGCGCCAGGCCGCGAGGGCTTCGTCGCCGCGGTCCAGGAGCAACGCGGCGCCCAGAAGCAGCTGCGACGACTCGGGTTCGCCCGGCTCACGCCGGACCTGGCCGGACAGTTCGTCGAACGCCTCCCGAAGCGGTCCGGTGTGGCCGACCTGCCCGTTCTGGCGCAACGCCGCGGCCTCGGCCACCGCGGCGCGCGCCCGGGCGCGGCGCGCGCCGCGGCGCTCCGCATCATTCCCGGCGACGTCGAGGGCCGTGGTGGCGGCCGCCCACGCGGCCGGATAGTCCGCGCGCGCCTGCTCCAGCCGGGCCAGCGCGATCCAGGCCTTGGCCGGCTCGGCCCCGGTCGCGGCGGCCCGCAGCAGCCGCGACCGTGCCTCGTCGAACCGGTGAAGGTACTTCCAATCCAGGACCGCCAGACGCCGCTGCACCTCGGCGGCGTCCTTCGCCGCGCCGTCCAGGGTCTCGGCGTGCGTCAGGACCTGGCGCTCCCGCGCGATGTCGTGGGCGGCGTCGGCCCGCCGGGCCTCGTCCAGGCACAGGATCAGGTCGGCGGGGAGCGGGTCGGCCGCCCGGCATTCGGTCGTGAGCACCCACACCATGACGAGCGCCACCGCGGCCGTGCCGCCGATCATTCCTTTCTTGCGATTCATTGTCTCCCTCCTGGGGTCGGTTTCGGTGCGGCGACAGGCTCCCAGCCCATGGCGCCGCCCAGCGCCTGCAACTCGGCGGGGTCAAACACGTAGCGCAACTCCAGAGCCCGGGGATGGACGCGGACCGCTTCAGGCAGGCTGGCCCAGACCCGCGGCGTGAACAGGACCGGCGGCCCGCGCCGGGACCGCAGCACCGCGGCCGGATCGCCCGTGACCCGCGAATCGATCCGGATCTGACGGCTGCCGCAGAGCGCCGTCAGATCCGCGGCGACCACGCCGGCGGTGGCCGGATCGTGCTCGCAGACGATCACTCGCGACACGCGGTCCAGCCGCTGGAGAAGCGCCGGGTCGGGGTAGATCGTCAGGAAGCGGATCCGTCCCAGCCGCCGCGGCCACATTCGGCGCAGATCGTTGTAATGGAAGTAGGTAGAGATCACGGGGCCTTCGGGGGGCTCGGTCTCCAGGGCCAGTGGCCACGGACGTGCGTGGACGCGGAATCGCGCGGCGATCTCCCGGGTGTGAGACGCGCATTGCCACTCGCTGCATTCGACGACGTACACCGTGGGCCGGTCCGCCTCGCGTGCCGGGGCGGCTTCGAGCAGGGCCGCGGCGAGGCTGCGGGATCCCATCCCGAAGCGCTCGGCGGCTTCCCAGCGAACCCGGTCGAGGAAGGCGTCGATCTCGCCGGCGCGCGAGGCATTGCCGCGGTCATGCTCCGCAATGCGCGTGCCGCGCGGCCCGCGGTTCCGCTCGACAAGACCTTCCCGGGCCAGCGCAGCGTATGCATGGCGAACCGTGTGGATATTGACGCCCCACTTCTCGGCGGCCTGGCGCATGGGCTGGAGGGCGTCGCCCGGGGCCAGTTCCCCCGCCGCGATGGCCGCGCGGAGGGCCTGGGCGATCTGGTGGTACAGGGGAATTGGGCTGTCGGGATCGATCGAGAGGATCATGGGAACCTCCAGTTACATCTATAATTACGTAACAATATAACAAAAGGTTGCACAACGTCCAGCGCGTCCGTTTCGAATGTTCAACTGAAAAATGGGGCGTTGGATACGCCCGGAGGAGCTAATCGAGCCGGCGATACAGCGGGGGGATTCACCACAGAGTCCGCAGAGGACGCAGAGGGGGAGAGGGCACGCCAAGGCGCGAAGGCGCCAAGCACTTCTTTTTGTCAATGGAACACCGAGCGACGACCCGGCGAAGGAGGCCGGTTGCGTCGCAACCGGCAGCGGCGGGGGGAGCTTCACCGCGGAGGACACAGAGGGCACAGGGAAGGTTGATGGTTGATGGTTGATCGTTGATGGTTGATGGTTGGAGATGGTTCGCAGGTTTCAGGTTCGAAAGTTCCAGGTTCGCAGGTTCCAGGCTCGCAGGTTCCAGGTTCAAAAGTACCAGGTTCGAAAGTTCCAGGTTCGAAAGTTCCAGGTTCGAAAGTTCCAGGTTCGAAAGTTCCAGCTTCGAAGGTTCCAGGTTCGAAAGTTCCAGCTTCGAAGGTTCCAGGTTCGAAAGTTCCAG
>JAAYUB010000182.1 GCA_012517875.1 Acidobacteriota bacterium
GGATACATCAGATCGTGAATGTGTGCACGATGTGATGCTATTCGGCCACCCTTAACAACTCCCCCCTCGGGGGGAGTTGTGCACGATGTTAGTGAACATCGGTCATGAGAAAAGTTGTGCACGATGTGATGCTATTCCACATGTTAGGTATTTTGTTGATTATACCACATCGAATTATTGCGAATGTCAGACCGGCAGGACCAGGCACCGGACCTTGCGGCGTCACCCGGTCAATGGTACCATCGTCTTTCGGCCGGCGCGGCGCGCCCGGCTGCAAGCCCATCCAATGGAGAGCCCATGCCGGAGAGCCAGGCGGAGCGGATCCGAAAGACCTTCACGGCACGGTTCGGCCGGGAGCCCATGCTGGTGCGCTCCCCCGGCCGGGTCAATCTCATCGGCGAGCACACCGACTATAACGAGGGCTTCGTCCTGCCGGCGGCGGTGGACCGCGCCGTCATTTTCGCCGTTGCGCCCCGCGACGGCCGCCAGGTGCGGCTGCTCGCGGCCGACCTCGGCGAGGAGTGCGCCGTGTCGCTGGACCGGCTCCCCAAGCCCCGCCGCGGCTGGGCCGATTACCCGGTGGGCGTGCTGGAGGGGCTCCGGCGCGCCCGCCCCCGCCTCGGCGGCTTCGACTGCGCCTTCGGCGGCGACATTCCCGTGGGCGCGGGCATGTCCTCGTCGGCGGCCGTGGAGGCGGGACTCGCTTACGCGCTGGACGCGCTCTTCGAGCTGGGCCTGGCGCCGCTGGAGCTGGTGAAGCTGGCCCAGCGGGCCGAGAACGAGTACGTGGGCGTCCGCTGCGGCATCATGGACCAGTACACCAACATTTTCGCCCGGAACGGCCAGGTGCTGCGCCTCGATTGCCGGACGCTGGCCGCCGAGCATTATCCGTTTCCGTCGAACAAGCTGCGGGTGGTCCTGTGCGACACCGGGGTGCGCCACGCCCTGGGCGCCTCCGAGTATAACGTCCGGCGGGCCCAGTGCGAGGAGGGGGTGCAGCGGATCCGGCGGGCCCATCCGGCGGTGCGCAGCCTGAGGGACGTGACTCCGGATATGCTGGCGGCGGTGCGCCGCGAGCTCGATCCGGTGGTGTGGCGCCGTTGCGCCTACGTGATCGCGGAGAACGCGCGGCTGCTGGCCGGCTGCGAGGACCTGCGGCGGGGCGATTTCGCCGTCTTCGGCGAGCGGATGGGCCAGTCGCACGCGGGACTGCGGGACGAATACGAGGTGAGCTGTCCGGAGCTGGACCGGCTGGTGGCCATCGCCTGGACCGATCCCGCGGTGTTGGGCGCGCGAATGATGGGCGGCGGCTTCGGCGGCTGCACCGTCAACCTGGTCCGCGCCGACGGCGTGGCCGCCTTCGCCGAGCGCGTGCGCCGGACCTACCGGCCGCCCGACGGCGGGCCGGCGAAGGTGTATGCCTGTCGCATCGAGGGGGGGACGCGGGTCATCGCCCGTCCGCCGGTCCTCTGATGGGTGAACAATAAGCAGTGCGCAGTAAATGGTGGGGCGTGGGGGGCGTGGTTGTTTGTCGCCGCCGCTCGCGGCAGCTCCACATCGCCAATCGGTGGGTTGTCCCTTGTCTGCCTGTCGCTGAGTCAACCGTGAACGAATGGCGGAATGAGCGGAGACCGGAAATTTTTAACCGGATGGGTTCCGGCTGCGCCGGCTTGGGAACATGGCGGGGGCGGAGGGGGCCGGAAGCTGACAGCCGGGGCCGCCAGCTTCCGGCGGGCGTGAAGCCGTTTACTTTTTCACCGGGTAGTAGTTGATGTTCAGCAGCCGCCAGGGATTCTTGTAAGCCTCGACCACGATCTGGTTCGTCTTCGGATCCAGCTTGAGCTCCAGGGCCGGGATGATCGTGCCCGTACTCTTGCCCTTTTCCTTGCTCAGGATGACATCGCACGCCGACAGGTTGTAGTCGGTGGAACGCGTCTGGTGCCAGGCCTCGCCGAACCGGATGGGTCTGTCCGTGACCAGGCGGATCTTCCGGCCCTCGGGCACCTGAAACTCCCGGATGTAGTTCACGTCAAAGCCCAGCGTGCCGGTGATGGCCATGTGCCCCTTGGCTTTCATCTTGGTCAGGGCATTGAAGAGGCCCTCCGAGCCGGCGGCCTGGAACGCCTCCTGCAAGGCCTTCTGGTCGTCGTCCGTGGAGTACTCGTAGATGATGATCTTGACGTCGGTCCGCCGCCCCAACTGGGTGCCCTCGCCCTGCATGACGGCCTGGATGGTCTCGTATTTGGCGGCCAGACTCCATCCGCCGCCGAACGCCAGGCTGAACAGAACGATGGCCCATGCCGATCCAACAGTCCTGCGTGCGAATTTCATGGATTCTCCTTGTTGATGGTGTTCAGTCGAATCTCGTCCAGACTCACTCCAAACGATGTCCGAATTGCGGCGGTCACTGCCGCTGATAGTTGAAGTTCTCGATCGTGGCCGACACGTCCTTGCCCGGCACATTCACGGTGACCCGGGCGGCATACTGCGGCCCGCCCGGCATTTGGCCGAAATCGAGCTGTCCGCTGACGGCGTCCTCGTCCAGGACCGTCTGGAAGGCGAACCGGCGGGTACCCTTGGTTGCCGGATCGAGCCAGAAGGTCACCGTGTCCTTCGGATGGATGAAGCCGCCGGCTGTGACCTGGACCGTGCCGTCCGCGGCGTGGCTGTAGGCGGCCTTCGCGTAGAAATCCATCATGGTGCCCGGCGTGGGCGCCATGTATTCCTTGACCAGATCGGAGAGTGTGTCCGCCCAGTCCTTGAACTCCTCGATCTTCTTCTCCTTGATCCGGCCGCGGATGCCGCGCGCCTTCTTCTCCTCGGGCGGCGCGGTGAGCCGCGTCTTCTGCAGCTTGCCGTCGGCGTCGAACCGCATCTGGTACAACGCAGCCGGCTTGGGCTCGCCCTTCAGGGAGAACGCCACCCGCATCTGCCAGGTGTAGTGCCGCGTCAGCTCGGCGTTGGCCTTGGCGCTGGCCGCGTACTGGCTGGCCATGGCCGCCGGGTCCGTCCCCTGGGCGAGCACGGCGAACGCGAGGGCGCCCAGGACGACGGCAATGGTGACGGTTCGCAGTCCGAGGCGGACGATGGAAGAATGGTATCTCACGGGATGACCTCCGGGCCGGATTCCAGCTCATAACTAACACAAAACGGTTGCGGTGGCGACAGGATTTAATCGTCGGCGATCGGCGGCTGGCAGGCTGTGGATAGTGAACGGAGAACAGTGAACAGTGAACAGTGAGGAGACAGGAGATAGGGGTTAGGAGACCGGGAGTTGCGATCTCTTCGTGCTCGTAATCGTAATTCGTGATCGTAATCGTAATCGTAATCGTAATCGATGCTCGAGACTCGAGGCTCGTTCCTGTAACGTGGACATCGGACTTCAGAGATCGGATATCAGAACTCGGATATCGAACTTCTGATTTCGTGCTCGTAATTCGTAATCGGGATCGAAATCTCAACCCGGCGTAGCCGGAAGCCATTGAATGGAAGTATCCGGAATTCGCTCGTCCAACCAGCCGTGCATCGATCAGCCCGGCGCCTGAGACATGCGAACGATCTGTCGGCCGGCACACTCGCGGTACCTCCCGCCTGCCGGCTGTCAGATCTGGCTCATCTACGATCCCGACGACGATCACGATGACGATTACGAATTTTGCGTACGAACCATCAACTATCAACCATCAACCATCAACGATCCGAGAACCTTCCCGCTTCAAGTGTGGTTGACCGGAAGAAACTCTGTTATGATTGACCGCTCCGATATACCGACAGGAGATGAGGTGCCCATGAGCGCTCTGGTTGTACTGCTGGCGGCGGCTTGGCTGGCGGTGGGCGGGATGAGCGGGACGGCAGCAGCGACGCCGCCGGGGACGGCGGCGCCCGCCGCCGCGGCCGGGCAGCCGGCAGCGCCGGTGGACCTGACCGACGCCGGCTGGCCGCGGGAGATCGCCTGCGGCGACGAGATGCTGATTCTGTTCCAGCCGCAATTGGAGGGATACGAGGGGAACCGCCTGCAGGCCCGGGCGGCCATCGGGGTCAGGTCCGCCGGCGCCCAGGAGCCGGACCGGTTCGGCGTGGTGTGGATGTCCGCCCGCACGGAAGTGGACAAGGTGAACCGGCAGGTCACCCTGGACGACCTCAGACTCAGCCGGATCGATTTCCCCACCGCCAGCGACAAGGGCGAGGGATATCTGTCGTTCCTCGCCGCCAAGGTGCCCGCCAAATCGTGGGTCCTCTCCCTGGACCGCCTGGAGGCGGCCCTGGCGGCGCTCGATATCGACCACACGGTCGCGGGCTATGAAGTGAAGAACGACCCGCCCCGGATCTTTTACAGCAACGTACCGGCCCTGCTGGTGCTCATCGACGGCCAGCCGGTGCTGCAGCCCATGGCGGGGACGGCGCTCCAGCGCGTCGTGAACACCCGGGTGCTCATCGTGTTCGACGCCAAGTCGCGCACCTATTACCTCCACCTGATGGAGGGGTGGCTGCAGGCTCCGGATCTCAACGCCGGCTGGACGGTCGTCAAGAAGCCCTCCAAGGATTTGCAGAAGGCCGAACAGGCGGCCTTGGCCAGCAAGGAGATCAACATGCTGGACGGGCCGCCGGTCTCCGACTCGGGCGACAAGAAGCAGACCCTCAAGGACGCCGTCAAGAGCGCCACCGTGCCGACGGTGTACCTCAGCCTCGAGCCGGCGGAGCTCATCCAGACGACAGGCACGCCCCAGACCGAGAGCGTCCCCGGCACGGAGCTGCTCTGGGTGACCAACACCGGCAACAACCTGTTCGTCGATCCCGCGTTCGGCCAGTACTACGTCCTGCTCTCGGGCCGCTGGTTCCGGGCAAAGGGCTTCTCCGGGCCGTGGGAATATGTGCCGGGCGCGGCGCTCCCCGCCGGGTTCGCCCGCATCCCGCCGGATCATCCCAAGGCCAGCGTGCTGGCCAGCGTTCCCGGCACCGGGCCGGCGAAGGAGGCGGTGGTGGCCAACGCCATCCCCCAGACCGCCGCCATCAATCGGGCCGCGACGAAGCTGACCGTCACTTTCGACGGTGAGCCGAAGTTCAAGGACATCTCCGGCACCTCGCTGGAGTACGCGGTCAACAGCAAGACGCCGGTGATCCGGGTGGCCGCCGACAGCTACTGGGCGGTGGAGAACGCCGTCTGGTTCGCCGCCCCCGCGCCGCTGGGACCGTGGACTGTGGCCGTGACGGTGCCCGCGGTGATCTACACCATCCCCCCCAGCAGCCCGATCCACTTCGTGACCTACGCGCGGATCTACGGCTTCAGCGACGAGGTGGTCTACGTGGGCTACACGCCCGGCTACTACGGCACCGTGGTGACGAAGGAGCGAGTGGTGGTCTACGGGACCGGCTGGTACTATCCGCCCTACCTGGGGACGTGGTGGTACGGCTGGCCGTGCACCTACGGCTATGCGGCGACCTTCGTGTGGACTTCGGGCGGCGGCTGGGCCGTGGGGTTCGGCGTGGGCTACGGCTGGGGCTGGTACTACCCGTACTGGGGCCCGTGGTACTGGTACGGCTATCCGCTGTACCCGGCTTGGGGCTGGGGCGCGTGGGGCGGTTTCGCCGCGGTGAACGTGTACGGGCGCTGGGGCGAGGTGTCCTATGCGGGTACCCGCGCCGCCTGGGCCAATCCGTGGACCGGCAACTACGGTCGTGCCGCGCGCTACGGAGCCTATAACCCGAACACCGGTGCGGTGGCCGGCGTGTCCGGCTTCCGCAACACCAACATCTACACCGGCAACACCGCCGCCGGCATCCACGGCGCGGCGTACAATCCCGAGACGGGGCGCTTCGTCGCCGGCGGGGCGGGGTACATCGGCAATATCTACAGCGGCGACTACGAAGCGGGCGGCCGCCTGATCGCGTACGACAAGGACACCCAGACTGGTTTCGCCGTGAACAAGAACAACGTCTACGCCGGCAAGGACGGCAACGTGTACAAGTACGACCGCGACTCGGGCAACTGGTACGAGCGGAGCGACGGCGGCTGGAATCCCGTGGATCCGCCGGAAAAGCCCGCGCGGCCCGATGACAAATCCGGGACCACCTCCCGACGGACCGTCGCCGACCGCACTGCCGCCACTGACCGGACCGTTGCCGCGGACCGGGCGGTCGACCGCACCGGGACCCGGCCGGGCGGGGACAGCGCGTCCCGTCCGCCGTCGGCCGGCCGGGCGAAGGCGAGCGAGCGCACGCAGTCGCTGGACCGTGATTTCAAGGCCCGCAGCCAGGGCGAATACCGCAGCCGGCAGTTCCAGTCGCAGTCCGGCAACTGGACCCGCGGCGGCGCCGGCCGAAGCCTTGGCGGCGCCCGCGGCGGACGCCGCCGGTAGTCCGGGCGGGCTCAGCGCGATCCGGGTTTGAAGAGGCCGGCGTCGTCGGCGGAACATCCGAACCGGTGCTGAGTCCGTGCGCGGATAAACGATTGCCGGTGCCATCGGGCCGCATGCGTCGAATGCGGCGGACGGTGCGGCTTTGATAAGTGTCCGGCGATGCGGCGCGTTCGATGCGGTACAATAAGTGAAACGGACGGCAAAGGAGACGGCGATGCGGCGCGTGACGGTGGGCATCATCCTGTTGGTTTGGATCGCGGGGGCGGCGCGGGGCGGCGCCGCCGAGGACGAGGCGCTGGCCGGGGCGCGGGCCGCCGCCGCCAAGCTGTCGGGGGGACTCATGAGCGCCCTGACCGAGGCGCTCCGCGCCGGAGGCGAGCCGAACGCCTTGGCCGTCTGCCACGACCGGGCCCAGGCCATCACCTCAGCCATCACCGCTGAAACCGGTCGGACGGTGCGGCGCACCTCTTTGCGGACGCGCAATGCCGCTAACCGGCCCGATGCATGGGAGCGTGCCGGGCTCGAAACATTCATCCGGCGGGCGGCGGCGGGGGAGGCGCCCGAAGCGTTGGAGCTCACCGCGGTGGTTATCGCAGACGGGCAACGGGTGTTCCGCTATCTCAAGGCGATTCCCACCAAGGCGATGTGCCTGCGCTGCCACGGCCCGGCGGTGGCGCCGGAAGTGCTCGCGGCGGTGAAGCGGCTCTACCCCGATGACGAGGCGGTGGGCTTTCGCGAGGGGGACATCCGCGGCGCCGTTTCCGTGCAGCAGCCGCTGCCGGCACAGCAGCCCGCCTCCTGATTCGTACTCGGACTCGTCATCGCGGCTCGAGACTCGAGGCGCGTTCCCGTTGTTCGTTGACGTGATCGTGATCTTGAGCGTCATTTCGATCCGACGCAACTCGGTGACGATTTGACGGGCGTTTGATCGGCAGATTGCCCACCCGACGCACCCGAAACACGCCAGGTCGAATTCCGAGTATGAGCCGGCGGACCGTTCCTGGTCAGTCCTGCTGAACGGCCGGGCATTGACTATTTCGTATTCTTGAAATATGGATATAAGGGACACTGACGCACCAATTCATACTCCATAAACATGGAGAAAGGAGGCCGACGGTGAAGCGATCAATTTCGAAACGCGTGATCCTGGCCGGATGTTTCATGACGTCGTGGTGCGTGCTGGCAGCTCAAACGCAGTCGTTCGACTGGTTCGCCTTCGGTCAGGCCCTGAATCAGGGGCCGCAGCATGTGCTCGGCTCGGCCGATGCGCGGGCGATCGTTGCGAAAGTCGCGGACCAGATGGCCCGCATGAATGTGCCGGTCAACACCGGCTGGGTCGGCCGCATGAGCTCCGCCGCGCAATACGGCCGGCAGGATGTCGGAACCTGCACCTGGGTCAATGATGCCGTCCAGAAGGCGCTTCATGGCGCGGGTTTCCGCAAGGACCAGATCTTCGGGGTGATCGGCGTCGGCGAAGGGCGCGGGAAAGCGATGTCCGCCGGGCTGTGGCTGAACGTCGATCATATCGCGCCGGCCGTGGTGATCAACAAGCAAGTGCTGACGTTTGACCTGTGGCACCACAGTTACGATACCGGCGGGTTTGCCGGCATGGCCTCGTCCAGCTGGAACGGACGCGATCTCTCGAGCTGGTGCGTCAGCACGCAGCATTACACCGGCTTCATGTACAGCACGTATGGAGCTCAGCCGATGGTCGATCCCGTGCACCCTCAGGCACTGCAGGAGATGATCGTGGAAAAACAGTTCCAGCAGCGCTATCCACATTTGAAACCCAAGAAAGCGGTAAAGGTCGAGCCTTCCTTTTCCGGGAACTGGAGCGATTTCACGGACGCCGCCGGAACGCTGCGCATGACCCAGGAAGGCAGCCGGGTGACGGGCGCCTACACCCATCATGGCACGAACGGCTCCCTCAGCGGCACCCTGACGGGTAGAACCTTGCGGGGCA